>JAJRUF010000012.1 GCA_024277935.1 Gammaproteobacteria bacterium | reverse complement strand
GTGGTAGGGGGGATCAAAGTAACTGAAACAGCTTCTGACTTAGCTATTATTGTAGGTGTCGTGTCTAGTCTTAAAAATAAGGTAATCCCTCATGATGTGGTTTTTTTTGGAGAGCTTGGCCTGAATGGTGAGATAAGGCCTATAGCAAATGGTTATGCTCGTTTGAATGAAGCAGCAAAACATGGGTTTCAGAAAGCAGTTATTCCTAAAGCAAATGTACCCAAAAAGGCTATTAACGGATTGGTAATCAGTGCTGTTTCAACTGTTTCAGAAGCACTAGATGCATTTGGATATTTATAGTTTAAGGCTTTAATTCACTAAGGGCTAAGATATCTCTTTCTAGAATGTCACTATCTCCAAGATTAAGTTCAACTAACCTACGTAATTGTGAAATACTATCTATATCAATATGCTCACACTTAAACCCTACTTCATTAGCAATAACATGAGAAACACTGACCTGCATATTAATTTTTATTTCTTCAGATAGTTGTAGATTTAAGGTATAAACATTCTCCAGAGGTGCTGACCATGGCGACTCAAATTTTAATAGACAGCCTTTTAAAGAAATATCAACTAATTTACAAGGTACTACTTGAGAGTCTGAATCAATATTTAATAGTGAGGCATCAGCATTATAAAAAATACGATGGAACTGTCGTTTGTCGTTAATTATTTCTGTCATGGTTATTGCTCAAGAAAAAATTGCATCGAAATATTATTAATAAGAATGATATCGTTATTTTTTAATTGGATAGTTTGGTCGGCTAAAGGTTTTTGGTTGATTAGAATATTCATATCTGTTTCTAGAGAAGACATAAAATAGCCATCTTTTCTTTTAGAAATAATAACGATCCCATTTCCCGTATGCCCAAAACGCGTCATGGATTTCTTTAATGGAAGTATTCTACCAATATGTTGTCCATCCATTACTTGAAGGTTGGCATTGGGAATATTTACTTTTTCTTCTAGTTTTGAATTAAGCCGTTCAACATCTTTATTATTGAAAGAAAAAGTGTCTATATCAGGCATAACAGACTCTGTTGTACTATAAATTATACTGTATTTGCCAATAGTTATGGTATCGTTATTTTGCAGAAATGTTTCATCAATTTTTTCATTGTTTACAATTAAAGGACTATTATCTGATAATTGTTTAACGATGCAGTTATCTTTATTAATGGTAATAATGGCATGTGCAGGTGCAACGGTTAAGTTATCAATAACCAAATCATTGCTACTGTCACGTCCAATACGGACAATACCAGAGTCATAGATATATGATTGAACCGCTTTGTTTTTAAAAAAAACTGTAAATTTTGCCATTGCTCTCGTAAAATGACTTGCTTGGATTAAATAAGTATAGACGCTATAAAAAACTTATTGAAAAAATGTTTTATTTTTTAGGGTAAAATTTCACTTGTTTGATGGTGTTCTCATTGCATTTTATTATTTCTAAGGGGTAGCCATGTAACCGGACGCTAACTCCTGGCTCTGGGATTGTCTCCATATATTCTATAATGAGACCATTTAAAGTCTTGGGGCCTTCAGTCGGTAAATCCCATTGTGTAATCCTGTTAAGTTCACGCACTGTCACACTGGCATCCACTAAAAAACTACCATCACTTTGTTCTTTTACATCAGCTTCTTCAGCGACAAGCTCTCCTACAATAACTTGGAGTAAATCATCTAAGGTGACTAAGCCTTGTACGTCACCGTATTCATCAACAACTAAACCAATACGTAATTTTTCTGCTTTAAAGCTTTGGATTTGTTTGTGTAGGGGGGTGCTCTCAGGAATAAAGAAAGGTTTTGTTAAGTTTTCAGTAATACTTTGTTTGTCGAAATCACTGCGAGTAATAAGAGGGATCAGGTTTCTTAAATGCAGGAAACCAATAACGCGGTCAATACTTTTCTTATAGATAGGGAGGCGAGTATGAGGGCTAGACTGTATTTGCCTGATAATGGATTCTAGTGACTCTTCAAGGTCAATACCTAGTATTTCATTTCTAGGTGTCATAATATCTTCAACAGATGCTGATTCAAGGTCTAAAATCCCTAGTAACATATTTTGATATCTAGCGGGCATAAGGTTTTCAGCATCAGCCACAATACTTTTTAATTCGTCTTTATTAAGCTGGTCTTTTTTGATTTTTGAGGCATTAACACCTACTACCCTTAATAATAGATTGGATATCAAATTGACTATCCAGACAAAAGGATAGAGTATTTTTAACAAAGGGGTATAAAGCCAGGCAGCGGGGTAAGCAAGTATTTCCGGTTTTAGCGCGGCTAATGTTTTTGGTGTCACTTCCGAAAAAATCAGCACAGCAAATGTTAAGGTTGCGGTAGATGCCAGAATAATTTGCTCTTGACTAAGGCTTACATAACCTTCATTAATTAAGCGCATAGCAATCACTGTTGCTAAAGAAGAGGCTCCAATATTAACAAAGTTATTACCTAATAAAATAAGCCCCATTAATCTATCAGGGCGTTGTAATAGTTTATACGCTTTAATGGCTCCTTTATGCTTTTGCTTAACTAAATGTAGTAAGCGATAACGGTTTAAGGTCATTAAAGCGGTTTCGGAGCCAGAAAAAAAAGCAGAAAGGATAAGTAGGACTATAAGTATGCCAAACAGTATACTAAGAGATATGTCGTTCAATGAAGGGGCTCAGGTTTATAAAACAAGTGTCTAGTTTCTATATTGAGAAGCATTTGTCAAGCTCTATTGTAAAATTATTAATAATAAGGCTTGCAAGTTTTTGAAATAATTATTAGAAAAGCATTGCAACATTTTGAAATAGATTGATGTTTTGATAAAAAATAGTTCAATGCTTTAGTTTCTGCTACTAATAATTTTTTAAAAGCTAGCTATAATACGCTATGGGATGAATTGTGAAATGTATATTTCTTTTAGTTTTTTGCGATAGTAAATCACACAATTGATAAATTAACACTTCATTTATATGAAGTATTTAACGGTGAACATACGAAATATTTACTTCGTATTTTTTTAGGAAAGAGTGTAAAGAGCATGGCTTTGCCAGGATTATTACTAATTGACAATAATGTATCAAGGACTCAGCAGTTTAAGAGTATTTTGACATTTATGGAATATCACGTTTCAACAACGAGAACTGATGATTATATTTCTTTGCTAAACAAGCTTGATAATCTTTGTGCAATTTTTATAGGGAGTGGCTGTGATAAACAAGCTACGCTAATAAAAACAGTAGTGGAGCTAGGTTTTGAGGTGCCTGTTATTTTGTTGGTAGATAAAGGTATAGGGTTTCAAGTACCGACAGCCATTCAAAAAATGATTACCCAAACACAGGAGTGGCCAACACTTTATCCTGAGTTAAACGAGGTATTAAAAACTCTTCCTACCTCTAAAAAAATACCTGTTAAAGCTAAAAAGGGACATAAAGGACTTGCAGGGAGTAGTAAATGTATCGAGCAAGTCAGAGTATTGATTGATCAAGTCGCAGGTTCTAATGCAACGGTTTTGGTATTAGGTCAGTCTGGGACAGGGAAAGAGGTTGTTGCGCAAGCATTGCACCGTGCTTCTGATAGAAAAAACAAACCTTTTGTCCCTGTTAACTGTGGTGCAATTCCTGGCGAATTATTGGAAAGTGAGTTGTTTGGGCATGAAAAAGGGGCGTTTACAGGGGCGTTATCGGCAAGGCAAGGCCGGTTTGAAATGGCAGAGGGTGGAACTTTATTTCTTGATGAAATAGGTGATATGCCAATGCCAATGCAGGTTAAATTATTAAGAGTGCTTCAAGAACGTACTTTTGAGCGAGTAGGTAGTAATAAAACTATTGCCTGTGATGTCAGAATTATTGCCGCTACTCATAGAAACCTGGAAAATGAAATTACCGAAAAACGCTTTAGAGAAGACCTTTTTTATCGTTTAAATGTTTTTCCTATCGAGTTACCTTCTTTAACTCAAAGAATTGAGGATCTGCCCCTATTAATTAATGATTTAGTTGCTCGAATGGAAAAGGCAAAACGAGGGGGGGTAAAGTTTACCCATAGTGCTTTGTCTTTAATGATGCAACACCCTTGGCCTGGTAATGTCCGTGAGCTTTCCAACTTTATAGAAAGGCTGACTATCACTAAGCCTAATGGATTGATTGATGTGATTGATCTTCCGGAAAAATTCCAACAATATGAAGTGCCAGAAGGCTTTGTTGTGGACAATCTTATAGAAGAAGAGTCTGTTGATCTTGAAACTGCTGAAGAGCCAGTTCAACAAAATACCTCTGAAGATATAGTACCGGTTGTTTCTCATCTACCAGAGCAAGGTATGGATTTAAAAGAGTATTTAAGTGATATGGAGGTCAACCTTATTCAACAAGCTTTGTCGGAATGTAATGGAGTCGTTGCTCATGCTGCTAAGTTATTAAATATGCGGCGGACGACTTTGGTTGAAAAGTTGCGTAAATATGAGTTGTCTTAAGGAGAATCAAATGGCTTTAGATGAACAAGCTATTTCCGTGGAAAAAGTAAATTATATCGGTGGTTTTAAGATCGAATTGGAATTTAATAATAAAAAATAGTCAGATTATTGATTTTTATCCATTCTTATCAGGCTCACTTAATCCACTAATCAGAAAATATTTATCGCCTGATGAATTTGTAAAATTTAAATAGATGATGGGGATTTAGAATGGAATGATTATAATCTTTGCTTGCCAATTGCTGATTTATATGAAAATAGAATCGTGAACTAAATGATATTGGAATTTGAAACTCGTCTGAAAGTTATGGTATCGGGGCTTTGCTTTAAACTAGGCTAATAATTTTGACTGATTCTATGAAATCAAGGTTAGATTGTGACCGCGAAGCGAGCTACAATCTGCAGAAAAAAAGATCTACTTATAGAGTTATGCTTTTTCAAGATTACTTTACCATCCAAATTATTGTAAATCAAAGCCCCTGTACTTCTGTAATTTTTTTCTTTCATAGACTCCATCCCAGTATCCTTGCAAGTACACTACTCCCCTTGTAGTTTATAAGGTGGGTGAAATAGCCTAGGCAAGTGTTATATGCCACAGTATTTTTTTTAGGGTAATTTATATTTTCTTTGAGAGGTATAGTATTTTATTTTTATAAAACAAAGTGTTATGGTTTTTATGATGTTTTTTTAAAAGTTGGCTTAGGTTTTGCTTTGTAGCTGATATGGTTTATAGAGTAGTCGTTATAGCTAGGTATGGATTTACTGTCTATAACAAGCTTAATGGATGTATAAAAACCATATATTGTCGCTAATTAACAGGGATATAAATTAGCCTTATTCAATTAAACTAAGTTACTTAAAATGGGAATAATATGCTAAAAAATAAATTAATAAAATTATCTGCAGTTTGTGTGTTGGCAGCTTCTAGTAGCATTGCAATGGCGCATATTAACATTGCTCAAGAAAATGTGTTTGCTTTAGGGGATGGACCAAGAGAATACAAAGATGGTAGTCGTGCTTTTTTAAGTGTGAATGTTGCACATGATTGTAAAAATGCTGCAGGGGAGCACTTTCCTACAACAGGTGTTGCGTTATTACTGCCTAATGGGAAAATATTTCTGGTACATATACAGCTGATCACAGTGGTAATGTTTATGGTGCGAATGCCGTTATGGGTGTTAAGCAACGTGCAAGTGGAGTTTTTGAGAAGACTAAAGTTGTTAAAGGTGCTGTGGATGCATTTTATAGCCATGGAGTAAAAACAGAAGATGCTCGGGTTTTAAAATGGATGCATGGAAAAATTGATAATGATCATTATGAAAACCTTGAGTTCAAAACTGGGTTTCCAAAAATTGACCCTGCAAGTTGTGTGGCAAAAATCAAAATACATTTTCCATCTGTCCAATATTGTAAAAAAGGCTATAAAACCGCTTGGATAGGTACTGCAGATAGTATCTATGGAATAGGAGATGATAAAACACGTGTAACGGATACTTATACCGCTTACGTAAATATTGTTAGAACGTCTGAACTGCCTACTGACTGTGGTGATGGTGAAACCATTGATGTTATGCCATCTGTTGAAGAAATTAATATGTATTTAGGAATGAAACCTAAGCACTCAGATGATGATTAATTCTGAAGTTTAATTTTCGATGCTCCAGTTTTTAAGTTATTGAAACAGAATTTTGGGAGTGAAAAATACTTATTATTACCATTTCTTATGGGTTTATCCTTTTGATAATGTAAGCGTGTTTTGCCATAAAGTTTAACATAGCTAAAATCCACTCTACAGCTTTTAACGCTGTAGAGTGGATTTTAGCTTGCCATAGATATAATGCTTATGCGTTTTGCGGATAAAGTCAGACTTACAAATGGTTAGCTTTAATCCATGAAAACTGGAGTATCGAGAGGCAAGGGGTAGTATTAGAAAAATAAAACTAATAATACAATTATAATTAACTTAAACCCCTGTTGGTAATATATAATTAAAATTATACCTAGAAAAATCAGTTGAGTGCGGAGTTATAGTGCAAGATATTGGTTTCAGAGTGCTTTAACAGGTTTGCTTCTATAAAACCAGTAATTCCTACTTCCATGTAGGCGAAAAAATGTCTGCTTCACTCACAGGGTTAAGCGGACATTTTTTTGGAGTACTGCGGATCAAGAGTTTGAGCTAGAAACTGTGAGTAACTTTTCTAGGTTTAATGTAAATATTTCCTAGAGGGGGGAAGCTTGAGCTTAAATAGTTATCAAAATGTTGATAGGGAGCAATTAGCAAAGGATCTTGATGAGGTACATCAAGATATTTTAGCTAGGATAGGAGAGGATGATTTTAAACATCTAAAAAAGATGGAACGCTGGGGGCGAGCCTGTTCTTTTCTAGGTTATGGTACTGGATGGATTATACCTAACCCACTTTCTGCCTTATTAATAAGTCAGGGCAGTTTTACCCGCTGGACTCACTTGACCCACCCGATTGTGCATAAAGGCTATGATAAAATTGAAAATGTGCCAAAGTCTTATACCAGTAAAAAATTTGCTAAAGGCTGGAGGCGTTTTATAGATTGGCCTGACTGGATTACACCGGCTGGCTGGCACCAGGAACACGATATACTTCATCATTATAATTTAGGTGAAAAGCTAGATCCCGATCACTTGCAACATAATATGGAATGGCTTCGACAATCAAAAGCGCCTATGTGGGTGCGCTTTGGGATTGTGACGGGTTTTACTGCATTATGGAAAATATTGTATTACACACCTAGAACACATAAAGAATTACGCATAAGTAGTGCCAGAAAAAATAGAGAAGGCGATCCTGAGCTTACTCGGCTAGGTGCTTGGAGCTTTTTTACCAAACAAGGGCGAGGGTTGTGGTTTGAAAGTATTTTACCCTATATAAGCTTTCGTTTTGTATTTGCTCCTTTGTTGTTTTTACCTTTAGGTGCAGTTGCGGCTACTAGCGTATTATTAAACTCAATAATGGCTGAAGTATTTACCAATATGCACTCATTTTTAGTGATTGTTCCTAATCATGCTGGCGATGATGTGATGATGTTTGAAGAAAAAGGTAAAGGGCGTGGTGAATTTTATTTACGCCAGATTTTAGGTTCAGTCAATTACCCAACAGGCTCAGATGCTAATGATTTTCTCTATGGTTGGCTTAATTATCAAATTGAGCACCATTTGTGGCCTGATATTCCATTAAGCCAATACCAATATGTACAGCCTAAAGTTGTAGAAGTTTGTAAAAAACATGGAATACCTTATCGTCAAGACTCTGTTTTTAAACGTTTATTAAAAGCAATGGATATTATGGTGGGACGGACTTCAATGTTAAAACCATTAAAAGAAAAACAAGCTTAATTTCCTTCTAGTTACCTAAAGTAACTGTTTAAAATTATCCTAACAATTTTAATTTAATAAATTAAGTTTTCGTTATTTTTGTAGGGCGGACTTTAGTCTGCTACAGTTCAAAAACACTGGTTCGATAGCAGTCTAAAGTCCGCTCTACAACTTATAGTTTGTGGCTTGTTAATAATTTTGGAAGTGAGGCTTTAGCCTCGTCTGAAGCATGCGAGGCTAAAGCCTCGCTTCCAAATGTTAGAATAAATATAGTTACTTATTTATTTAGGCGTTCTTTTTTGTATCTGACGGTTAGCTGTTTTTACATTTTGCTTATTAGAGCGAGGCCTACGTCTTTTATTACTGGGTTTGTTATTGTGGGTGCTTGGTTTTACTTTAGGTGGTTTTTTTAAATGAAGTTCAACGGCTTCATAACCGGTATCAGCTACCCTCGGTAGTTGTTTCTTTAATAAATTTTCAATAGCACCCAATAAATGTCCTTCTTCTGGAGTAACCAGTGAAATAGCCTCACCTTCAGCACCTGCCCGGCCAGTACGACCTATTCTGTGAACATAATCCTCTGCGACTTGAGGTAAGTCAAAATTAACCACATGAGGTAATTGGTCAATATCTAAGCCGCGCGCAGCTATATCAGTGGCAACTAAAGCTGTAATACTGTTATCTTTAAAATCTCTTAAAGCTCTATTTCTAGCATTTTGAGATTTATTACCATGTAGGGCCGCACAACGAATACCATCTTTCATCAGTTGTTTACATAGGCGGTCAGCACCGTGTTTGGTGCGTACAAAAACCAAGACTTGTTGCCAGTTTCCATTTCCAATTAACCAGGAAAGTAATTCACGTTTATTTTCTTGTTTTATAGGGTAAATAGACTGGGTGATTTTATCAGCAGTAGAGTTTTGCTTGGCGACTGCGACATCAACCGGGTTATTTAATATCTGTGCTGATAAGGTTTTAATTTCTTGAGAGTAAGTAGCAGAAAATAATAGATTTTGTCGTTGTTTGGATAATGCAGCAATAACTTTACGAATATCTCGAATAAAGCCCATATCTAGCATTCGGTCAGCTTCATCTAATACAAAATATTGTACTTGTGATATATCCACTTTCTTTTGTTGCATTAAATCTAGTAAACGGCCTGGTGTAGCAACAAGAATATCTGTTCCACGATGTAGCCTTTTGATTTGCATATTAATACTCACACCACCAAAAATAACGTCAGCAAAGATAGGCAGATGTTTTCCATACAAGGTAAAGCTTTCGTGTACTTGGCTTGCCAATTCACGGGTTGGTGTAAGTATCAATGCTCTAATTGGACGAGGTTTTTTGGGCAAAGGTTGGCGATATAACAGTTCCAATATAGGTAGGGCAAATCCTGCTGTTTTCCCTGTGCCTGTTTGAGCACCCGCAAGAATATCTTTTCCAGCTAAAACAACAGGAATAGCTTGTTCCTGAACAGGGGTCGGTTGAGTGTAACCTAATTCATTAATGGCTTGTAGAAGGGGAGGGGATAAATTTAATTGATCAAATGACATTTATTTTTTTATAATTTTAAGTGCGTAATAGTCACACAAGGTGCTATTTTTTAACCATTATAAGCTATGTATCAATTGTTCCGAAGATATTCGAAGTGTAAGACGGGAAAAGCTTGTTTTGTAGAGGTAAGGTGGGGGCAAAAACCTATCTATAAACTTAGACAACTCTATCTGGTATTGCTAAACCTTTAAAATAAGCAGCTAAATTATTTAAGACTTTTTCACCCATTGCTGTACGGGTAGCAATTGTTGCGCTACCTAAGTGGGGTAATAGTGAAACATTATCCAGCTTTAAAAGCCCTTTGTTTATATTGGGTTCACCTTCATACACATCCAGTCCTGCCCCCATGATTCCCTTGCTTTTTAAGGTGTTAATTAATGCCTCTGTATCAATTACATCGCCTCGGGCTGTATTGATTAAATGTGCAGTCGGCTTCATTAGGTCGAGCATTTGTTGATTAATTAAATGCTGGGTAGCCTCTCCACCTGGACAATGTAAGGAAACAAAGTCTGCGGACTGTAATACTTCTTCTATTGAGTTGCACGCTGTAGCGTTTAAATTATCAATAGTTGACTGTTCAGCTGGGCTGGGTTTAAAGTAGATGATTTTCATACCAAAACCATGGTGAGCTTTTCTGGCCATTGCTTGAGCAATTCGGCCAAAACCAATTAAGCCAAGAGTTGCCCCTGTTATATCTGAACTCATCATATGGGTTGGGCACCAGCCTTGCCATTGTTGGGCTCTGACTAAACGGTCACCTTCTGCGCCTCGGCGAGCCGACATAAGTAATAATGTCATTGCTATATCGGCCGTGCTTTCTGTTAAAACCCCCGGAGTATTGGTAATGATAAGGTTCTGAGCCTTGGCTGCATCAATATCAATATGATTGTAACCGACACCAAAGTTGCCTAAAATTTTACAGCGTTTGTTTGCAACATTTAAAACTTCAGCCGGAAAGGAATCACAAACTGTTGGACAAACAGCATCGTAATTTTGCAATGCATGTTTAAACTCATCAGCCGTTAAAGGTCGGTCACCTATGTTTAGAGTAACATCATAACAAGCTTGTAACTTTGCTTCGACAGATGCCGGCCATTTACGCGTAAGGAATACTTTTGGCTTGTTCATAGTTGTGATCGCGCGAAGTATAAGTTAAGAAAATAAAAAACATGCAGCCTTGATGTAGTGAAGTGGAAATTTAGGAAAACCTTGATTTCACTTTGTTTCATCAAGACTGCAAAAACTTAATGGTATTTGAAAATTCCTACGCACGAACGCACGAAGTATGCCTTAATGCCACGAAAAAGAGTTTTTGCTCTTTCTTCGACTTGCGCCTTTAGTCTTGCGTCTGTTCTTAGTTTATTCAGCTGCTGTAGAGCGGTAATACTCAATTGCAGCTGCAACACCACTCCCTGGAACAATATCAAAACCATTATCTAGCATTGCCATTTCAACACCCGCAATACAGCCAAGTAATGAAACATCATTCATATCACCAATATGACCGATACGGAAAACTTTGCCCATCACTTCTGTTAAGCCGGCACCTAAAGAAATATTGTATCTGTTAAAGGCTGTACTGATAACATCCCTAGCATCTTTTCCTTCAGGAACAACAATGGCTGAAACTGTATCTGACTCAAAACCTGGTTGAGCACAAAGTTTTAAGCCCCATGCCGCAATAGCTCTGCGAACACCTTCAGCTAAACGGAAGTGACGCGCATAAACATTTTCAATGCCTTCATCGAATAGCAATTCAAGTGATTTACGTAAACCGTAGATCATAGGTGTTGCAGCTGTATATGGTGTATAACCTAAAGCATTTTGAGCCATTTGATCTTTTAGGTCTAAAAAACAACGGGGGAAAGTAGCTGTTTCGGTTAGTTTTAGTGCTTTTTGGCTAAAGGCTAAAATGGCTAGGCCTGCTGGAAGCATAAAACCTTTTTGTGAGCCACTAATAGCAGCATCTACACCCCAGTCATCCATGAGAAACTCAATACTACCGATTGAACTAACACCATCAACAAATAATAAAGCGGGGTGGTCTGATGCATCCATTGCTTTACGAACACCAGCAATATCACTTGTTACACCTGTTGATGTTTCGTTATGAGTGGCTAAAATAGCTTTTATCTCATGTTTGCTGTCTTCTTTTAAACGCGCTTGCATATCGTCCAGAGGGATGCCTTTTCCCCACTCAACTTCATGTACTTCAACATCTAAGCCTAGACGTTCTGCCATGTTCATCCATAAGTGACTGAATTGACCAAAGCGGTAAATTAAAACTTTATCTCCAGGATTTAAGGTGTTGGTAATGGCAACTTCCCAGCCGGCTGTTCCTGTGGCCGGAAAGATAAATGCCTGGCCTGTTTCTGTTCTGAATATCCTCTTAAGGTCTTCTAAAACAGGTTTCAGTAGCTTAGGAAAAATAGGAGAGCGGTGATCCTCCATAGGCACATGCATAGCACTTAGAACTTCATGTGGTGTGTTGGTTGGACCAGGAATAAATAAGTGATTGCGACCTGCCATTTTTTGCCTCTATAGTTTGGTTGAGTAGGTATATTTCTAAAGCTTTTTTAGCTCTGAGAATAATCAAACCGATTATAGTGCCATATTAAAAAAAGTTGGGCAAGTTTGGTTTAATTCTTCTGCCCCCCCCCCTTTTTTTTTCTTTTAGAAATAAAGGGGGGGCAGAAGGATTACAGCTGAATTTGTTTAAAATGAACTGAATAACGGAAGTTCTCAGGGTCAAAATAGTCTAATGCTTTACCATTAATTTCTGCATAGGGATACATAAGGTAGTTAATAGGCTTGGGTTCTTCAGAAGCCTGTAATTTAATTCCCCTCCCACCTCTTTCTAGAACTATTCTATATTTATCAACTGCACCAAAAAAATACTCTCTTAGTTCTTTTACATCAGCTAATTTTAAGTTATCAGCCAGCATTTTTTTTCTTACATCAGCAGGGTCAACAGGAACCCAGCCCGTACCTGGCAAATAAAACTCTGCCCAACAGTGATAATCCCCCGTTATATCCTGGTCAGCCTGTTTTCCAAGGCGGAGACCAAAGACCTCTCTTGATGGAACACCTATATTTCTTGCCAATGCCACATAAACTGAGCTTAGGTCAGCACATTTACCACTACGCTTTGCTAATGTTACTTCAACTATACCTAGCCCACAGCCTTTTACATTAGGGTCTCTGGAAGTGTTTTCTATAACCCAGTCATAAACAGCGCGTGCTTTTTCCAGAATCCCTGTTTTATCTTTTTTTATGCTATTCGCAATTTCTGCCACTGCTCCATCAGTTGGGATCCACCAATTTGCTTGCAGGTATTTTTGTATTTCAATGGGGATGGCTTCTCCTGTATCAGTTAAGTTTCTGATCTTGCGTTCTTTGCTACTTGCCTTAAAGCTAAGTTCTAGTTTTTTTTCTTGGTTGGCTTCAGGCCATTCAGCAAAAAAATAGAAGGTACCACTCTCAGGTTCTTTATAAACGGCAGAATTTACATAATTACCTTTGATATTCATATTGTTAATCAGTTGGTAATTATCAGAAAGTGGATAAGGTATCCATAATTTTGCTGATTGTGCTGTTTTAGAGCTGTTTAAATTGACTTTAATACTGACAAAACCTTGTCTTTCATCAGCAAAACCAATGCCTGTCATTAAAAATAATAAACAATACAACGAAAAAATAGTTTTCAACTTCATGGCTGACCTTAAATTTGGAATATTAAAATAGAATAACTGATTCGGTGCACTTAATATACTGTTATTCAACAAAAACAACTCAAAAATTTGACTTTAAGCTTCCTAAAAGTACAATGGTGGGTTAATTTGGGGTCAGGTATTACCTTGAAACCAGTCTCAAGTACTGTGGAGTACTTTAAAATCAAAGGGTTTAGGTGTTTAAATGAGTCATACGTTATATGAAGCCAATGTACAGCGTGTTCAGCGTTGTGAGTTAGCCGTTCCTGGGTCAAACCCTGGGATGTTTGAAAAAGCGATGAAAAGTGGTGTGGATTTCATTTTTCTGGACCTTGAAGACGCGGTAGCTCCAGATGACAAGATTCAAGCACGTAAAAATATTATTGAAGCTATTAATGATATGGACTGGGCAGGACATGGAGTTACTGTTTCTGTGCGTATTAATGGGCTAGATACACAGTATATGGTACGAGATGTTGTTGATTTAATGGAGCAATGTGGGGATAAGTTAAATACTATTTTAATTCCTAAAGTTGGGGTTTATGCTGATGTGTACATGGTTGAGGCTATGGTTAATCAGTTGGAAATGCAACAAGGCTTAAAAAATAGAATAGGTATTGAATGTTTGATTGAAACAGCATTGGGTATGGCTAATGTTGAAGATATTGCTAAACAAGGTGCTTTAGGGGGGCGTTTAGAAGCTTTACATTTTGGTGTGGCTGATTACGCGGCAAGTAACCGAGCAAGAACAACAAATATTGGTGGATTAAACGAGAATTACCCCGGCGACCAATGGCATGCTGCCATTAGTCGTATGACGGTGGCTTGTCGTGCTTATGGTTTACGCCCTATTGATGGGCCTTTGGTGATATTAAAGATCCTGAAGGCTATAAATTAGCGGCTAAGCGTGCAGCTGCATTGGGTTGTGAGGGTAAATGGGCCATTCACCCATCGCAAGTTGAATTGGCTAATGAAGTATTTACACCACCAGCAGAAGAAATTGATAAAGCACACCGTATTTTAGCTGCACTGAAAGAAGCGGCGGCTCAAGGTAAAGGTGCTGCCGCTTTAGATGGTCGACTAATTGATGCCGCTTCTGAAAAGATGGCTCAAAATGTTGTAAAAGCAGCAGAAGCAATTGCTGCAAAAATACAATAATAAGTGGGGGCGCAGGCTTTAGTCTGTGCTTCACTATTTAAGTACATTCACAAAAGGTAAATACAGATGAATCAATTCAATCTGTTATATGAAAAACGTAAGGGCTTTATGCATCTTGCGAAAACTTTTTTAGTTTAGAATAAATTTTATAACTTTAAGTAGGAATACTATGGATATTCATGAGTATCAGGCAAAAGAAATTTTGGCTGGTTATGGCGTAAGAATCGCCGATGGTGGGTTGGCTTATAGCCCAGAAGATGCAGTACAACGTGCGAGAGAAATTGGTGGTGAGGTTTGGGCAGTTAAAGCACAAATTCACTCGGGAGCACGAGGTAAGGCTGGCGGCGTTAAAATTTGTAAATCTCATGAAGAAGTCGAAGCTGCGGCTGAAGCTATGCTGGGTAAGCGTTTGGTAACTCATCAGACCGGCCCGGAAGGGAAAGTCTGTTTAAGGTTGTATATTGAAGCGGGAACTAATATTGCTAAAGAACTTTATTTTAGCCTATTAGTTGACCGGACGCATGAAAGCATCATTATGGTTGGCTCTACAGAAGGTGGAATGGACATTGAAGATGTTGCTGAGAATAACCCTGAAAAAATTAAAAAAATTCAAATAGACCCTGCTGTTGGCCTATTAGATTTTCAAGCTAGGGAAATGGCTTTTGCTTTAGGTTTAGAGCCTACGCAAATTAGCCCAGCAGTAAAATTAATCACAGGCTGTTATCGTGCCATGCGTGATTTAGATGCCAATATGATTGAAATCAACCCATTAATTGTAACGGGTGGTAGCGGTAAGTTAATGATTATGGATGCCAAGATGGGTTTCGATGATAATGCTTTATTCCGCCGTCAAAAAGTAGCTGAATTACGGGACAAAACGCAAGAAGATCAACGTGAAATGGCAGCGGCTGATCGTGGCTTAAGTTATGTCGGTTTAGATGGCGATATTGGTTGTATGATTAATGGTGCTGGTCTGGCGATGGCAACAATGGATATGATTAAACTCGCAGGTGGGGAACCGGCTAACTTTTTGGATGTGGGCGGCGGTGCTTCTGCCGAGCGTACAGAAAAAGCTTTTCGTTTAGTATTAGCGGACGAAGGTGTTAAGGCTATGTTAGTCAATATTTTTGCCGGAATTAACCGGTGTGACTGGATTGCTGAAGGTGTCGTACAGGCTGTTAAAAAAATCGATATGCAAATTCCTTTGATTGTTCGTTTATCAGGCACAAACGTAGAAGCGGGTAGAAAAATTATTGCTGACAGTGGATTACCTATTATTACTGCGACAACATTGGCTGAGGCGGCTGAAAAAGCTGTTCAGGCACGTAATGAACAAGTTGCTAAAGAAGCAGAGGGAGCTGAGTAATGTCTATTTTAATCAATAAAGAAACACGTATGATTGTGCAAGGGTTTACTGGCAAAATCGGTACCTTTCATGCACAAGATATGATTAATTATGGCTCAACTGTGGTTGGTGGTATTACACCAGGTAAAGGTGGGCAAACACATTTAGACCGTCCCGTTTTTAACACAGTAAGAGAAGCGGTTGAACAAGAGGGTGCTGAAGCGAGTATTATTTTTGTCCCCCCTGCATTTGCAGCCGATTCAATTATGGAAGCGGCAGAAGCTGGGATTAAATTTTGCGTGTCTATTACTGATGGTATCCCTACACAGGATATGATGAAAGTTAAGCAGTTCTTGCGTAAATTCCCTAAGAAAGATCGTATGGTTTTAACTGGACCAAACTGTGCAGGTACCATTAGTCCAGAACAATCTATGTTAGGAATTATGCCTGGTCATATCTATAAAAAAGGGGTGGTAGGTGTGGTTGGCCGTTCAGGTACTTTAGGGTATGAAGCGGCAGACCAAATGCGTGAATTAGGTATTGGTATTTCAACATCAGTGGGTATTGGTGGTGATCCAATTAATGGTAGTTCTCATCGTGATATTTTTGAAAAATTCGAACAAGATGAGGACACTAAAATAGTCTTAATGATTGGTGAAATCGGTGGGCCTCAAGAAGTTGAAGCCGGCACTTATGCGGCTAAGAATATGAGTAAGCCTGTTGTGGCTTATATTGCTGGTTTAACGGCACCCAAAGGCCGTAGAATGGGGCATGCGGGTGCAATTATTTCATCAACAGGTGAGTCGGCTGCTGAAAAAGTAGAAATGTTACAAGATTTAGGCGTAACCATTGCACCAACACCTTCTGCAATGGGGGAAACTATTGCTAAGTTATTAGCTAAAAATTAAGATTTGTAAATCTTAAAAAAACCGTATTCAGCCTTGTTCTGAATGCGGTTTTTTTATGTCTGTAGTTTTGTAAACTATTACTGTCCCCATCGGGTTATTCAGCAAAAAACTATTTGCAATAGCGAAATTCAAACCAAACAGTAAAAACTGGCTTGTCCAACAAATGGTTCAGATTGTGGCTCGCTTCGCGGCCATAATCTAGAATTTCTTTTTAGAGTATATGAGGATAAATTGACTATGATTAAGTCTTACACGGTTTCATTCATCTATCATAATTAAAATATGGGACAATAAGCCCTATATAAATTATAGCTACATGGTAATGAAGGTAAAACAATATCTCGGTGACTTAAATGGTGGAGGACTCTTAATAACTGAAAGTCGAACCATTGCAGAAATACAAGTAAAAAAACTGTCTAAAAAAGAATGGAGGCAACTTATTGTTGATGAAAATATATTACAGAAAAAATCATCTCAAACAGCACTTCGTTTCGCCAATGTGATTCGCAAGCGGCTGGAAGCGATGGGCGATCTTTATACCCAATTATTACTAGATGTTTCAGAACGAGCTTATATACAATTGCTTATGGCAGCTTTTATAGTTCAATCGCCAGTCATTGTTGATTTTATGCGAGAATGTTTGCTAGAAGCACGACGCACCTATAAACCTGATATACCTAATGATGCTTGGGTCAGATTTATTGATGATCGAATAAAAGTAGTTCCAGAACTATCATCTTATTCAGAGTCTACACTTAAGAGAATGGGAAGCAATGTAATAAAAGCATTAGTAGATACAGGCTATTTAAAATCAACTCGCCAACGCAAAATTCAAGCAGTTTATTTATTACCAGAAGTTAAAGAATTATTGATTAAAATTAATAAAGAGGAATTAATTGACGTAATGGAGTGTACACAATAATGTCTCAGCAAACAGAGAAAGCCCTACAAGCACGCCTTGATTTAATTTTAGAGCGAATTGAAAATCCCAATTTTCTAAAAAATGATGGCTTAGGTAATGAAGTAGGCTTTTGGATTTTCGACTATCCCGCACAACATGAGTTAATAGTTCGTGAAAACCTTGAGCATATAACAACTCAACTCAAAAAGCATGACCATAATTTTGAACATATTAATATTTTTCAAATTCTGATTGATATGTTGGAATCACGTAATTTGTTAGACAGAACTTTTAAAAGAGAAAAAGAAGTCGGTACGGATGCATTGCGCAAAACTTTGGCGGGTCCGCTTAGTCAGGATAAGGTTGCCAAATTTATTGCTGACGTACTTTTAAAAAACAGAAGTGATTCTGAACCTTTAGATTTTGTGATTCTTTCGGGGCTTGGTAATGCATGGCCATTAGTTAGAGGGCATGAACTATTAAGTGCTTTACAAGATGTTATGGGAGCTACACCGCTCATTTTGTTTTACGCAGGTGAATACAGTGGTCAAGATCTACACCCTTTCGGCATGATTGAATCCAGAAATTATTACCGAGCCTTCAAACTTGTTCCAGAAGACGGCAATAACAATAAACACAAGGCAGTATAAGACACATTATGATAGTTGAAGAAATATTTGCAAAAAAATTAACCAGAAACATCAATGGTGTTGTTAAAGCCGAGCAAATGGATAATGACAGTGTTTATGTCGAATTGGATGAATATGTAGTTACACAGGAATTAGATCGACATTTCAGAGAATTTTTCGAAGCCTATTTGCCATCATGTAATGATAAATTCAATCCAAATACTAAAATGGGGGTATGGATTAAAGGCTTTTTTGGCTCAGGTAAATCACATTTCCTAAAAATACTGTCTTATTTAATAGAAAATAGAGAAGTAGAAAAAGAGGGAGAAACCCGCAAAGCATTTGAGTTTTTCAAAGAAAAAATAACGGATGCAATGCTTATCAGTGATATACACAGTGCGGTCAATAAAGATGCTGATGTTATCCTCTTCAATATAGATTCACGAGCTAATACCGATGAAGCGGAAAACGCTATTTTAAAAGTATTTCTTAAGGTCTTTAATGAGAGGGTGGGTTATTGTGCCGATTTTCCGCATATTGCTCACTTAGAAAGAGAACTTGATAAACGAGGACAATACCAAACATTTAAAGATAAATTTTCTGAACTCACTGGCGAACCATGGGAAAACAACCGAGATGCCTACGATTTTTATCGTGATGAACTCGCCGAAGCCTTTGCAGAATCCAGCCAACAAAGCATTGAATCCGCACGTCAAACTATAGAAGAGCTAGGTAATAATTTCCCACTTGATGTAAAAAACTTTTGTAAATGGGTCAACGAATATATTGAAAGCAAAAATGGCAGGCATGTTTTATTTTTAGTGGATGAAGTCGGTCAGTTTATCGGTAAAAATACTCAAATGATGCTTAAGCTTCAAACAATAGTTGAAGACTTAGGAGCCACTTGTGGTGGACGGGCATGGGTAATTGTAACCTCACAAGCCGATTTAGATGCTGCTATTGGCAATATGGAAAAACGTGATGGCGATGACTTTTCTAAAATTCAGGGGCGTTTTGCTACTAAGCCTTCTCTATCCAGCTCAAACACATCAGAAGTCATTCAAAAACGTTTACTAGCTAAAACAGAACAGGCAAGTAAAGAACTAGGAGAAGTTTACGCAGAAAAAGGTGATATTTTACGCAATCAATTATCTTTTGATAAAACAACTACAGCAGAGTTAAAGCCATTTTCTGATGCCCCCTCATTTATTGATAACTATCCATTCATTCCTTATCACTATGCATTAGTACAAAAGGTATTTGAGTCTATTAGAACCAAAGGGGCGACAGGTAAACATCTGGCCATGGGAGAGCGATCTTTACTGGATGCCTTTCAATCCGCTGCTAAACAAGTTAAAGATAGTCCTTTAGACGTATTAATACCTTTTCATAACTTTTACAGTCCCATAGAAAGCTTTTTAGAACCC
>JAJRUF010000201.1 GCA_024277935.1 Gammaproteobacteria bacterium | reverse complement strand
GAAAAGGTTATTCGATAAAAATAATAGCTGAAATTACGGAGCTCACATAAGTAGAGATTAAGAGAATATTGAAATGGATAGATCAACCAAGTCTGCCCTCATTGCTCTGCAATTGACTTAAAACAATAAATATTATAAGGCCGAATAAGTATATATTAGGTCTTTAGGTTGAGGTTTTTACTAAGGGATCCCCCCCTTTATTCTTAGAGTTTCTAAGGGCTACTAAGTATTGTATGCTGGTTTACCGAGAAAAACAGGTGAACAAAACTAATGTAGACGACATGCTAATTTTAATTTTGGTAGGTTCTGTGTTGTCAGCTACCTAAGAAATAGGTATTAAAAGGATAAATCATGAACGTTTTAGTAACGGGTGCAACAGGGTTTGTGGGTAAAGCATTAATAATGGAGCTTTTAAGCCAACAAAAAAATGTAATTGCAAGTGTTCGCAAACATTCCGCTGATTTACCTTTAGAAATAAAGCAGATTAATATGGGTGAATTATCCCCTATAATAAACTGGTATGAGGAGGTGAGTCGTATGAATGTGGTCGTCCACTTAGCTGCACGAGTACATGTTATGAATGATGATTCATTAGATCCTTTAACGGAATTTCGTAGGGTTAATACTGAAGCGACTTTAAATTTAGCCAGACAATCAGCAGAGGCGGGGGTGAAACGGTTTGTTTTTTTAAGTTCAGTTAAAGTAAATGGTGAAATGACAACCCTTAATCAACCGTTTACTGAAAAAGACGTGTTTATTCCCACTGATCCTTATGGGTTATCTAAACAAGAAGCAGAGCAAGGTTTATTAACGATAGCTAAAAAACGGGTATGGAGGTGGTTATTATTCGTCCACCTTTAGTCTATGGCCCGAATGTTCGGGCTAATTTTGTAGCTATGATGAAATGGGTTTATAAAGGTGTGCCTTTACCTTTGGGTGCGGTGCATAATCAGCGGTCTTTGATTGCTTTGGGTAATTTGGTGAATTTTATCAGTCTCTGTATTGACCATCCCAAAGTAGCCAATGAAGTGTTTTTAATTTCTGATGGTGAGGATGTGTCTACTACTGAATTATTACAAAAAGTTGCTAAGGCTTTTGCTAAACGGCCATGGTTAATTCCTGTGCCCGTGAGATGGATGATACTTGCTACAAAATTAGTGGGCAAAGAAGATGTGGCGAACCGCTTATTTGGTTCTTTGCAGGTAGATAGTTCTAAGGCGCGTGACTTGTTGAATTGGAAGCCAGTTATTACTATGGATGAGCAGTTGCAGAAAGCGGTAGCAGTATTTTTAGGCAGAATGTAAATGAAAAGACTATTTGATTTGGTTTTGGCAACTATTGTGGGCTTGATATTATTTTTTCCGATTATTTTGGCGGCGATTTTGGTTAAGGCGACTTCAAAAGGCACTGTATTATATTGGTCTGATCGCGTGGGTGAGAATAATAAGGTCTTTAAAATGCCAAAATTCAGAAGTATGAAGGTTGATACTCCTGCTGTAGCGACACACTTGCTAGAAAACCCTACAAGTGCTTTGACTCCGATAGGTAATTTTCTACGAAAGTCGAGCTTAGATGAACTGCCTCAGTTATGGAGTATTTTGAAAGGTGATATGAGTTTTGTGGGACCTAGGCCAGCATTATTTAATCAAGATGATTTGATAGCATTACGAACTGAACAGGGTGTTGATAAACTGATGCCAGGTCTAACTGGGTGGGCACAGATAAATGGGCGGGACGAATTACCTATTCCACAGAAAGTTGACTTGGATGTTGAGTATCTTCATAAGCAATCATTCAGGTTTGATATTAAGATATTATGGCTGACTTTTTTGAAGGTATTGCGGCGTGATGGTGTGTCTCATTAATAAAGCGGATAAGATGTCGCCGTATCGCTACTAGGTTGTATCAAGGGGAGATAGGCGCGAAAATACTACGGTGATGATAAAGAAGACGTGAATGGTTAGTCGTTCTTGAAAAGGTGTGGTAGATGTCAAGTTGTTACCTAAAGGGGTGGTTTTATACTGCTTCATTTTACTCATATCGTGAATGCTGATGAAATGATTAATATTTTGCTTGTTGCAACTGATAGAATAGTTTAATGAAACAAAAAAAACGATTAGTCATTGCAATGACTGGAGCAACAGGTGCTATTTATGGTGTCAGAATGTTGCAGGTATTACAAAAACAGGATGATTGGGAGTCTCATTTAGTGATTTCATCTTCTGGTTTGGTTAATTTGAAATATGAAATGGAGATGGAAAAATCGGCTTTGTATCAATTAGCTGATGTCGTACATGGTATTAATGATATCGCTGCTAGTATTGCCAGTGGGTCATTTAAAACGGAAGGTGTCGTTGTTGCGCCATGCTCAATGAAAACATTATCTGCTATAGCACATGGTTTTGGTGACAACCTCATTACTCGTTCAGCGGATGTGGCTTTAAAAGAGCGTAGGCGTGTCGTTATTATGCCTAGAGAAACCCCATTAAACTTGGCTCATATTCGCAATATGGCCTGTGTGACAGAAATGGGTGGTGTTATATTTCCGCCTATGCCAGCCTTTTATAGTAAATCAAACTCAATTATAAAGATGGTTGATGAAGGAGTAGGGCGAGTGTTAGATATGTTTGCTGTTGATGTTACGGGCTTGTTTAAGCCTTGGGAAGGTTTGTAATAAAGCAATAGAAATTACTTTGAATAATTGATTTAAGCTTGTTCATCAATTAGGATATGCTTTAAATTTAGAATGTAGGGTTTGTAAAAATATGAAACAAATAATAATGCTATTGGTGATTGGTTTTTTAAGTGCAGTGAGTACGCAAAGTCAAGCTAAACGTCTTGACCCGTCGGCAGGAAAAGATGCTTTTGAAACATGCCGAGGCTGCCATAGCACACATAATTATAGTAATGTTGCTCCTGTTTATTATGTGCCAAAAATTGGGGGGCAACGTAAAGGCTATGTTGCATCAGCACTGACAGCATATAAGCATGAAAACAGAGCGCGTACTTCAATGTTGCCTAATGCTTATAATTTAACGGAGCAAATGACAGCGGCTATCGCTCAATATGTTGAGGAGTCAGCTGGAAGCAAAAGTAAGGCTAGTTATAGAGAGGGAGATGCCAAAAAAGGTGAAAAATTAGCTGAATCTTGCCTCGGTTGCCATACTAAAGATTTGGATGATGGTATGACGGCACCCATTTTAGCAGGTCAGCATGGAAATTACTTGGTAAAGGTAATGAAAGATTACCAGTCAGGGGTAAGAAAAGATCCCGTGATGAAAAGTATGGTAGGGGCTTTTTCTGAAGATGATTTAAAAGATATTGCGGCTTATTTTGCTAATATGAAAGGTTTAAGTATCGTTAAATAAATGAATATCAGATAAAAAAGCCTCAATAGCTAAAGTTATTGAGGCTTTTTTATACACGTCCCTAAGCGCCTTTGAAAAATGGTGGGTAACGCTGTCCTAATTCACCCTACAAAAGCAAAAAATAGTATTGGTGTAGATCTCCCCGATTAGAAAAACATAAGCGGACGAATTATAAAATTTAAAGAAAAAGGCTCAGGAATATTTTTTTGAGTTTTTGCTATTACGAAAAATAAGCGGTTGCTCATTCTCAGATAAAGCACTCTTTCTTGCTGAATCAAGAGCCTCTTCAATAATATGATGATTAGGTGATTTACTACATACGGGGTCGGCGTTATTCATATCCCCGGTCAAAATAAATGCTTGGCAATGACAGCCACCAAAATCTTTCTCTTTTTCATCACAACTGCGACAAGGTTCTTTCATCCACTCTGTACCACGGAAAAAGTTAAAAGCTTTAGACTTATTCCATATCTCTTCAATACTATACTCTGTTACATTTGGGCAATCTAAACCTGGTAATTCGCGAGCGGAATGGCAAGGTAAAGCTACGCCATCGGGTGCAATGGTTAAAAAGGTTGTACCCCAGCCATTCATACAGGCTTTAGGGCGGTCTTCATGAAAATCTGGGATAACATAATAGATTTTCATTTTTCCTGCGACTTTTTCTTTGTATGCCTGCGCAATAGCTTCAGCTTTATCAAACTGTTCTTTGGAGGGCATTAATAAATCACGATTTTTATGTGCCCAGCCATAGTATTGAGTATTGGCGAGCTCTAAATAATCAGCTCCCAGTTCTTCAGCCATAGCTAAAATCTCAGGCATCTGGTGAATATTTTCTCTGTGGATCACTACGCACAAGACCATAGGGTAGCCATGTTTTTTAACTAAATGAGCCACTTGTTTTTTTGTTTCATAAGATTCAGTGCCTGCTATATGGTCATTTAATTCCTGACTACTGGCTTGAATACTTATCTGGATATGGTCTAATCCAGCTTGTTTTAACTGAATTATTTTTTCTTCAGTTAAACCGTAACCGTAAGTGATTAGATTGGAGTAGTAGCCTAATTGACGGGCATGGTGAACTAATTCGGGCAAGTCTTGGCGCGTTAAAGGTTCACCGCCAGAAAAACCAAGCGGTACAGCTCCCATTTTTCGAGCCTGGCTTAAAACACGCTTCCAATCTTCGGTACTGATTTCGGCGTTATGTTTAGTATAGTCCAAAGGGTTCGAGCAGTAAGGACATTGTAATGGGCATTTATATGTCAGTTCTGCTAGTAACCACCGAGGAGGGGTGATGTTATGATTGTTGGATCCAGCCATTTTTTAATGCATCCTCTAAGAAGCTATTGACATCATTTGTTAAATTACTTTCAGAAAATTTTTCTTCTAACACAGTAATAATCTGAGGGGCAGTACGAGTACCGTCGCATAATTTTAGAATCTCGGCAGAGGGTTGGTTTAGTTCTACCATGCCTTCAGGGTATAGGATAACATCTTTTTGCTGTGCTTCTTCCCATTGTAAGCGGTGAGTAGAGGAGAAACTAATAGTTAATTCTGGGTTTATAGTCATGTTTTTATTGTAGCGATAGCGTAATCTGACAGCTCAAGGAAATGGTTTTTTGGTTTGGGGCGTAGGCTTTAGCCGGTACCCCAATATAATAAATGCTTATTTATTTTTCAACATTAAAATAAGGAGGCATATCATTAACATAAGCCATATACATGGCATCAGCCATAGACCATAAAACATCAAGCTTAAACTGAAGTATTTCAACCATACGGTCTTGTTGTTGGCGTGTTTTATACCAATCTAAGGTGATTTCCAAGCCGTGCTCTACATCTCTGCGTGCTTCTGAAAGACGTTTTTGGAAATAAATATAACCTTCTTTTTCTATCCAGGGGTAAAGTTCTGGCCAGTTATCTAAACGTTGTTTATGAATTTTTGGAGCGAACATCTCTGTTAATGATGAGCTTGCTGCTTCATGCCATTCTGAACGCCGGGCAAAATTAACATAAGCATCCACTGCAAAACGTACAGCAGGTAAGACATGCTCTAATGAAATAACCTCTTCTCGTGTCATACCAACAGCAACGCCTAATTGTACCCATGCTTCAATACCGCCTGGGTCTCCAGGATGTCCATCATGGTCAAGAATACGTTGAGTCCATACCGCTCGTGTTTCTCTGTCTGGACAATTGGCTAAAATATTAGCATCTTTAATCGGAATCATTATCTGGTAATAAAACCGGTTGGCAACCCAGCCTTGTAATTGTTTTTGGTTAAGCTTTCCCTCATTCATCAAGGTATGTATTGGATGATGAATATGGTACTTATTTTCCATGCCACGTAATTTGGCTTCAAACTCTTCTTTAGTCCATGCTTTATTTGAACAGCAACCCATCAGTTTACCTATATGTGTAGAGCAGACTTTAGCCTGCTATGATTTATAACTCTATTTTCATATTATCGTAAGATACTTCAATACCCGAGGCATCTAATATTTTACGCTGTTCAGAATCTTCATTTAAAATGGGGTTGGTATTATTGATATGAATCAATATTTTTCGTGGTTTTCCATTGCATTTAAAATTTCGATCATACCGCCTTCACCAGATTGAGGAATATGGCCGATTGACCTTGCTAATAGTGGACGGCCGACAGAGGCTAGTTCATCATCAGTCCAGAATGTACCGTCTACCATAACGCAGTCGGCTTCAAGCATGGCTTTTTCTACGTGAGGTTCTATTACGCCTAAGCCTGGTGCATAAAAAGTTGTTTTCCCCGTCGAAACCTGGCGAATCACCATACCTATATTATCACCTTCATGCGGATCATTTCTGTGAGGAGAGTAGGGGGGGGCTTTACTCTTAAGAGCTAAGGCCGTAAATTCAAGGTCATTTATATTAGGAATGGTAAATGATTCACCATTTAAAGGAACTGGGTGATTATTGACACCACAAAAGTGATCTAAAATATTAAAAATAGGAAAACCAGTGGAAAGGTCTTGTTTTACCATTTCTGTGCAGTAAATATTAAGTGGGTCGCCTTCACGTAGAATGAGTAAGCCGGTAGCATGGTCAATTTGAGAGTCAATCATTACAATGGCTTCAATACCTGTACCGCGTACTTTATCTTTAGGGTGAATTTCTGGGAAGTGTTCTAATTGCGTGCGCACATCAGGTGAAGCATTAAACAATACCCAATGCTCACCATCAGATGAAATAGCAATAGATGACTGGTTACGCGTGCTGGCTTTAATAGAACCAGCTCTTACGGCTTTACAATTTGGGCAGCTGCAGTTCCACTGTGGAAAACCACCACCAGCACCCGAACCGAGGACTCTAATTTTCATATTTGTACTTGATATCTAATATATAAGAACTGAATCATACGGGATTAATAAGTATCAGGCAAAAAAAAGGGGGTGACAATTAAGCCGCCCCCTTTTTCTACTCTATAACTGTTTAAATTAACGGTTGTAGATGTACATTGTTACTTCAAAACCAAAACGTAAGTCATTGTAAGCTGGTGTTTCCCATTTCATAATATTTACCTCTAGAAGTTTTATAATTTTTTCTTGCTAGCTTGATCAAGTAAGCAGTTCTGAAGTATACGACGAACTTTTTCTTTGCGCAACTTTTTGGGTAATATAAAAAGGGGATAGTGGTAGCTATAACGGTGATGATTTTAGCTATTGACTGTAAAGATTATTAATATTAAGGGGTTATAGATAGTTCTCAGGGAGAGCGAGTGGTCTTAAGTTAAACAAGTTAATCTAAGGTACGTCGCGTTCCTCAGTACACTTTAGGCGGCTGACAACAAAAATTCTTTACAACTTGGATGGATTATTTATTAACATAAAGGTACATTGCACCAATTTAATTGTTGCGTTTTCCTTGTATGTAGAATGATAGGGCGGTATATTAGACGCTAGATAAAAATAATAATAAATGTATAGAGGAGAGGATTATGGTAGGTGATTTAATTTTTATGTATATAGCTATGTTGGTAATAGCAGCATTGGCATTTGCCCCTTTAGGCTATTTTATTTATATGTATACCAAGAAAGATGGTGAGCCTTTTGGGGATACTGAGCCACATGGTGATAGTGAATCTAAAGTGTTAAATATGGTTGAAAGTGTTATTCATGCTATAAAAGGTGATAAGAAATAAATATGAGTATCGGGTGTGTTAGCGTACCCGATAACTACTTAAGTAAGTGTTTAAAATTATCCTAACAATTTGAATTAAAATATTTTTGGAAGCGAGACTTTAGCCTCGCAAGGTTCAGGCAAGGCTAAAGCCCACTTCCAAATGTTAGAATAGATATAGGTACTTACTTATCGATGAAAGCAGGGCAAAGCTTGTTCTCCTGCAGGTTAAAATATTTATGCCCTGCAGGTAGGGCATTGTACGTTTTTACGTAGCTTCATTTCATTCCACTGCATCGATAAACCATCAAGTAGTAGCAGTCTGCCGGTTAAAGTCTTGCCTATTCCCATAATAAGCTTTATTGCTTCCAAAGCCTGAATGCTACCGACTATCCCCGTAATGGGTGATATAACACCATTAGTTGCGCAATTTTGCATTTCTTCTCCAGTATCAGAATAAAGGCAGTTGTAACAAGGACTGTTATTGATGCCCGGTGTAAAAACCGAAATTTGCCCTTCAAAACGAATAGCGGCACCAGAAACTAAAGCGGTTTTATATTGCACACAGGCCGTATTAATGGCAAAGCGAGTGGTAAAATTATCACAACAATCCAGTACAATATCTGCATTTTTTACTTCTTCAAGTAACGGCTTACCCTCCAGTCTTTGCTTAACGGCTATAACTTTTACCTCAGGATTAATTTTTTTAATGGTTTGTTGGGTTGAAATAACTTTGGCAGTCCCAATATCGTCTGTGTAATGAGTAATTTGTCTTTGTAAGTTGGATAAATCAACCTCATCATCATCATAAATTGTTATTTGCCCTATGCCTGCTGAGGCTAGGTATAGAGAAGCAGGAGAGCCCAGCCCCCCTGCTCCAATAATAAGGACTTTAGCGGCTAAAAGCGTTTGCTGACCCTCAATATCAACTTGAGGAAGCATGATTTGACGACTGTAGCGAAGTAATTGTTGGTCATTCATTGGCTAAGCAAAATGATGAGAAAGAGAGTGATAATGCCACACACTTGACAGAGTACAAAATCTAACTATTATTAGCACTCATCTCTGATGAGTGCTAATAAAGAATTTTAATTATATAAAGGAGAATATTGATGAATATACGTCCGTTACACGACAGAGTGATCGTCAAACGTGTTGAAGAAGAAACAACGTCTGCAGGTGGTATTGTGTTACCAGGCTCAGCAACAGAAAAACCAAGCGAAGGTGAAGTTTTAGCGGTAGGCAATGGTAAGCAACTTGATAATGGCGATGTACGTGCATTGGAAGTAAAAGTTGGTGATAAAGTGCTTTTTGGCAAATATTCAGGCAACGAAGTAAAAATCGATGGTGAAGAACTTATCGTTATGCGTGAAGAAGACATTATGGGCATTTTGGGTTAATAGCCTAAAAACACATTAACTATTTATTAATAGGATTTAAAAAAGATGGCAGCAAAAGACGTAAAATTTGGCTCAGATGCTCGTACCTTAATGGTTGCGGGTGTTAACGTATTAGCAAATGCAGTAAAAGTAACATTAGGCCCAAAAGGTCGTAATGCAGTATTAGATAAAAGCTTTGGTGCTCCAACAATCACTAAAGATGGTGTATCTGTTGCGAAAGAAATCGAATTAGCCGATAAATTCGAAAATATGGGCGCACAAATGGTTAAAGAAGTGGCTTCACATACTTCTGATGTGGCGGGTGATGGAACAACAACAGCGACTGTTTTAGCTCAATCAATTGTGAACGAAGGCATGAAAGCCGTTGCAGCGGGCATGAACCCAATGGATCTGAAACGTGGTATTGATTTAGCGGTTGTTAAAGCGGTAGAAGCTATTGTGGCATCAGCAACACCGTGTACTGATAATGAAGCTATTGCTCAAGTAGGTACGATTTCTGCGAATTCTGACGGATCTGTTGGCGAAATCATTGCTGATGCAATGGAAAAAGTTGGCAAAGAAGGTGTTATTACTGTTGAAGAAGGTTCAGGTTTAAATAACGAATTAGATGTTGTTGAAGGTATGCAGTTTGACCGAGGTTATTTATCACCTTACTTCATTAATAACCAGGATAGCATGAGTGTTGAACTGGAAGACCCATTCATTTTATTGTTCGACAAAAAAATCTCAAATATTCGGGACTTACTACCCACACTGGAAGGCGTTGCTAAAGCCGGTCGTCCTTTATTGATTGTTGCTGAAGATGTTGATGGTGAAGCATTGGCTACATTAGTTGTCAACAATATGCGTGGTATCGTTAAAGTTGCCGCTGTTAAAGCACCTGGTTTTGGTGACCGTCGTAAAGCAATGTTGGAAGATATTGCAATCTTAACGGGCGGTACAGTGATTTCTGAAGAAATTGGTTTATCTTTAGAAAAAGTTGAAATGGATCAATTAGGAACAGCTAAGAAAATTCAAATCAGCAAAGAAAACACAACTATCATTGATGGTACCGGTTCTGAAGAAAACATCAAAGGCCGTGTTGCTCAAATTAGAGCACAAGCTGATGAAGCAACTTCTGACTATGATAAAGAAAAACTACAAGAGCGTCTGGCTAAATTAGCCGGCGGTGTTGCAGTCATCAAAGTTGGTGCGGCAACTGAAGTTGAAATGAAAGAGAAAAAAGCGCGAGTAGAGGATGCTTTACACTCAACACGTGCAGCGGTTGAAGAAGGTGTTGTTGCTGGGGGTGGTACTGCTCTGGTTCGTGCAATTTCAGCACTTGATGAGCTTGAAGGTATTAACCATGACCAAACAGTAGGTGTTAATATTCTACGTCGTGCAATGGAAGAGCCTTTACGCCAAATCGTTGCTAACGCAGGTGATGAATGATCTGTGGTACTTAATAAAGTTGCAAAAGGCGAAGGTAACTTTGGTTACAACGCTGCAACCGGTGAATACGGTGATATGATTGCAATGGGTATTTTAGACCCTGCAAAAGTAACACGTTCTGCGCTACAAAATGCAGCATCGGTTGCTAGCTTAATGATCACAACTGAGGTAATGGTTGCTGATGAGCCAGTTAGCGATGTTGCTGCACCTGCGATGCCTGATATGGGCGGTATGGGTGGAATGGGCGGCATGGGTGGTATGATGTAAGTGTTACCTGTAAAGCTTTATTGCTTTTAGCTCAAAAAAACCCTGCTTATGGATTAAGCAGGGTTTTTTTATGGTTGGTATTTTTTAAATTAAGGTGTATGAACCTACTGGCTATAGGTACCAAGCACCTTTGCAATGGCATCCTCCCACCAGGTTAAAGGCCTTACAATAGGGTTGGGACAAGTATCATAGCCTGAATATTCAATAGATTTAAACACATCACCCCGTAACCAGGCATAAGTTTTTGGTGAGCTTTTTTTTAGACGTTCTGGAATTAGAATATATTGGGCGACTAATTCGGCAAGTTTTTCCTGTGTTTGTCCATCATAGCGGCCATCATGTATTTCCCACAAATATTCAAACGCTTCAAACCATTTTGATGGCCATAGAGCTAATTTAGCCTCATTAATTAGCTTGAGCGTTTGCTTATCATTAGACATTTTTCGGTATCGGTAAAAGTAATAAAGCTCATCCTTACCATTCCAGAAATGAAAGTTATCAATAGTATGCGCAATTTCATGCACAATAATAGGAATTCTAAAATCAACTAAATAATGTAAATCTATATCCCTATATAAACGGCCATCTTTCCCTTTATCAAAGGCTTTAACGGTAAAGATAATTAGATTTTGTCCGCTATAAACTTGTGCAACAACCTGGCTTTTAAAACCAACGCCAGGGACGAAAGTAAGAGGGTGAGTGTCATCAGACCAAATACTGGTTGCAAAATCCTCAGGAAAAGCTTCTTGAATCAAATTTTGGAGGCCACCGTCTAAATTTTCAATGACTTTATCAAGTTCTTTAATGGGCTTGGCTTTGCTGATAGTTTTCCGCATAAAAGGTGGAATTTTACGGATCGCTTTTTCAAAAACTCGCAGGTGGTCAACAGTAAAACGTCTTGCCTTATAATTTTCACCGTGTTTAATAATGGTCTTAGTATCATAAAAAAGGGCAAGTGCTCTGAGTGCAGCTTCTTTGCTACCCCAATAATGTTTTAAAATACAGAGATTTATAGATGCTGAATCCTGACAATCTTGCTGGTAATCTTGTAAGTCTTCTAAATGTTCTTTATTACTATGATCCGTTAATACGGCAACGGCACGTTTGCGTAGTATGACAGGATTATTTTTTTCGTAGAAATCAATCGCCTGATGTAATGTATTGATTGAGCTATAACCTTCCTCACTTGTTGTACAAAGTAGTGAATTATCGGTAGAGAGCGGGAAAAAAATATTTTGAAACAGTGGCGTAGCTGCTTGCAGAGTCGGACAAGAGAAAAACAACAGGGTATAAATAGACAGGTGACAAAGCTGTTTAAGGTATATTTTCATTCTCTGCAAATTTATTTGGTTTGGTAATTATTCTGAATCAGCATTTTTAGAAAGTAAGTTTATACTTTGTTGTTTTAAGTGTTTGGCTTCAGTTAAAATTTCTTTTCGATTTTTATAAACATAGGCACCAGCCGTAGCACCCATTGCAAATAAAAGGATAGGGTGTCGTCCCATTCGCTGAATCAAGGAAGAACCTAATTGTGTGCCTGCAGTGAGAAACCCTAATGTAATAATAGGGTGGAGGTCTTTATTGTCATTTGCTTGATTATTTTGTTGTTGCATGTTAGTTGATTCCCTTTTTATTAATGAAAATACTGAGTTGTTTTTATGGGTAGAAGAGAATTTATTGTCCAATACTGATCTACCAGGAAGCGATGCTTGATTCGGGCAAGACTAAAGTCCGCTCTACAAAGAATCTATGCCAGACCTCCTTTTTTATTACCAGTCTCCTGTATTTTTCATTGATTTCCAAGGCTCTTGAGGTGCTAATGGTGTTCCTTTCTGCAATAATTCAATAGAAATATTATCGGGTGAGCGTAAAAGGGCCATATAACCATCTCTAGGTGGACGGTTAATTAGTACACCTGCATCCATTAATTTTTGGCATAAAATATAAATATCGTCAACTTCATAAGCTAAATGACCAAAATTACGCCCTCCTGCATACTCTTCAGTATCCCAGTTGTACGTTAGCTCAAGTGTTGGAGCTGCGATATTGATAGCATTTTCTTTGTCTAATGCTGCGGCTAAATAAACTAAAGTAAAGCGTCCTTCTTCACTATCAATACGCTTTACTTCAGTTAAGCCCAGTTTATTGCAATAAAAATCTAAAGAGTTTTGCAGGTTATTCACCCTAACCATGGTGTGTAAATAGCGCATAATATATTTAACGATCGAATAAAAGAAAGAAAACAGTTATATTATGGCCGATATTGAATATTTTGTTTAATTTTATAATGGAGTTTGTTAATGACTGATTACCCCGAGAAAACCTGTGAGATTGACCGTCTGGTGCGCCACCCAAAGTTAGTTGAGGCAGCCTTAAGTGGAAAAAAAACGCAACAACGTCGTGATGGGATTTATGCCTACCCAGGTGAAACCTTTGAATTAGAAGGGGTTGGCTTTACCGTAACATCTTTAGAACGTCAAAAATTAGGCGATATGACAGATGCTGATGCAAATGCTGAGGGTTATCCTAGCCTTGAAATGTATAAAGGTTTAATCTTAAAAATGCATGCAGGTATGAGCTGGGAAGGTGATGACCTGGTTTGGGTACACAGTTTTAAAAGAGATGATGCAGAATAATTATACTTCGCGCGGTCACGGGTGCGGAATTTATAATCTACTGATTTTTGTCGATAGCAAGGCGATGAAACAGGCGCATAGCAAGCTACGCAACTGTTTCAGCAACGCAGTTATCGGCAAGAATTCAGTGGTTAGAAATCCGTAGTGGTGACCGTGCGAAGTATATAAGCCTGAACTCAGATTAAAAAGATAGGTTCAGGCTTTTTTATTTGCTTAAATAGAGATAGCAAAAAAAGCTATACTTAGTAATAATTTTAGTTTTATACCTTTATAAATAATGTCTGTGCCTGATTCCACAATTACTCAATCGCTACCTTTTTCTATTGATGAAAAATCTTTTTCTATTTGGTTAGCTAAGATAGAAAAAGAAAATCAGCTTGAATTACTACAAATTTTAGCTGAGACTTTAACCCAGTTAAAAGAAATCACAATGCCGGCTGATATTCGTTCCGCTTTTCTGGAAAAAATGTTGGTCATAGTTTTTCAGGTTTCAGCCCAACTAAAAAAAACCTACCTTAAGAGTTATTTTCCATTTTCTGAAGCTAATAAATTAAAGATCAAGCTATCCATGAGCTGTGCATTTGAATTAGCAGAGAATTATGCGCTGGTTTGTAAAGATCCTGGTTTTAAACTAAAGGCTATTTTTTCACAAGAACAAAAAGCAGTTATTCTTTTACACAGTATTCAGGCAATGGCTAATGTGCTTTTACATAAAGCAATTGAGTATAAAAAACCAGCAAAAGGCTTCTGGAGCTTATGTTATTTATTGTATTTATTTGCTAAACAAAATGAGGTGTTGGAGCTAGTTACTCAGCAAGGGCAGGCTAGTTTTATCCAAATTTTTAAACAATTACTTATTTTTGAATTAAGCAATACTCAGCAATTTAATACAGAAGAGATTTATACTATATTTAACTTATTAAATGGCCTGACTGAACAAGTTAAATTGCTACCAAGCGTACCAGAAAAAATGATGCAGAAGGTGCCTTGTATAAACCTGCGGCTTGATATACCACCGGCCTTGAATAAAGAGGCTGAAGATACAAAATCTGCTTATGTTCTTTATATCCAGAGTCTTAATTTGATGAAACAGTTATTTGACCTTTCAGCAAATAAGAAAAATGTGCCGTACAAAGATAAAGTATTAATTCTAAGGTTTATTAAAACATTATCCATGAGCTTGCACCGAAAGAATGAGAGGGAGCTTGCAGATAATGAGTTGCTGGCAGAATTAGGTTTTGATAAGTTGGTTGAATTTCTGTTACATAAAGAGAGCTTATTAAAAGCTAAGGGAACCGTATCTGTTGATATTAATAGCCTTAGTATTGATACGCCTTTGGGTAAAAGTGCCCGGCTTGATACTTCTGAGTTTAGGAGTGAATTAGATGCCAGTTTATCTTTGCTTAGAAGTGCTGAAGATGAGGATAATAATGGTATTGAATATGTTGATAATTCAGAGATATGGTCAAAAAAAGAGGACGAAAAAACAGTAGAACCAGAAGAGGAAGCTGATAACAAAGATAGCAATGCAATACTTGTTGACCGGAGTAAACTCGGTTTTTGTATTAAATTACAAGAAAAAGCAGGGGTTACTAAGGTGGGCGAGCTTATTCACCTGTCTATTTCTTTCATATCAATAGTGACTGTAGTCCGAAGAATTATTGCAGATGATCATAAAGGCGTGGTTGTTGGGGTGGAAGTGTTAGGTTATGACCCCGAAATACTGCATATTATGGATATTGATAATAAAGGGGCTAAGCCGTCCGCTTGTGTTTTGGTGAACCTTGAAGGTGAAGAGAGTATTATTATTAAAGCAAATGAATTTTATAATGAAGAGCAATTGTATGTTGATAGAAATGAGAAAATTCTTTGCTATAAAATTGAAAAAATACGGGACTCTTCTACTTCAATTATAAAGCACTTAAAAGTAAGCCTTTCATAACGCTAAGGTGCTTGTTTTTCTGCCTGGATAATGTTTTTTACTGCCAAGTCTTTAATTATTTGTAAGCCGGATTGAATAATTTTTTCTGGTTCAGAGTGGTTAGACTCGGTTGCTATTTGAGTTAAACAGTCTGAGCATAATATTGACTTATTTTCCTGCAAAATTTGTAATAGCCTGAAAGTGATTGGTGGGAGTTGGAGGAAATTTACTTCATCATTGATGGCACGGTAAACCAATAAATAGCTAGGGCTTTCTGGTATCTCTACAGGTAAAAACTTGGGGGATATTTGTTGTACAGGGAATTGATAAGCCAAAGGCCAGGCTAGTGTGGATAGGGCGATTTTTTCATTAGCTATATTATTTATAAAACTTTCGGTATTGGCGGTTAGTTGCTCTTGAGAAATAGACAGTGCCATTTCAACCCACTCATAATGCGCAAGTTCTAATAGAAAAGGATAGTCAGTTTCGCTTTGGCGTTCATTTTGTAAATAAGCTATAAATTCTTCTGGAATTTCAACAAAATAAGGTGTTGTACAAGGGTGTTTAGCAAAAAAGTCTTGTGTGAGTTCAAACCATTGCTGGTCATCTAGTATGGTTCTTAAAATGGGGAAATTACTGCTTAAAAAACTATCTATATTATTAAAGAATAATTCTCGATAGGTTTGCATTCTTTCTTGCTTTACATCTGCTGGTTTAGGATTGTTAAAAGGGTCTCTAATATAGGCAGAAAATGCTAATTGAGTGGCTTTAAAATCAACTTTCATGGCAGTTTAAGTGGTTGTTCAAAATTATTATAAAAAAGCAACACAAGAAATCCCAAACAACCACAAAGAACACTGAGGTCACTGAGTTTTTAACTATGAAACCTCCGTGATCTCTGAGTCCTCTGTGGTAAAAATTGTGAATGGGTTAAATTTGTATTTTTATCAATAGATTCGCCGCACTACTGAATAATGATGCACAGGTACTTATTAGGCAGATTTTTGCTTATGTTGATTATTCCATGCATCTTGAATGGATTGAATGGTATCAACTTCTTTTAATAGCACATTGAGTGACGGGATATTAAAATCACGTTCAAGCAAGGTGGGGAATACACCATAAAGTTCGTAAGCTTTTGCTAATAAGGTCCACACAGGGTCAATCACATCGGCACCATGAGTATCAATTAAAAAATCATCGGCTTCAACATAATGCCCAGCAATATGCGCATAAGCAACGCGACTGGCAGGGATGGCTCTTAAAAATGTTTCCGCATCATAGTTATGATTAACACTATTGACATAGATATTATTTATATCGATTAAAACATCACAATCAGCTTCTTCAATAACAGCATTAAAAAAGTCAATCTCATCCATTTCCTGACCTGGGGCCGCATAATAGGAGACATTTTCTATGGCTATTTTTTGTTCCAGAATATCTTGTACGCGCTGTATTCTTTTGGCTACATGGGTCACTGCATCAGAGGTAAAGGGGATAGGCATTAAGTCGTATAAATGTCCTTGGTGACTACAGTAGCTAAGGTGTTCACTATAAAACTTGATTTGATGCTGCTGCATAAAGTCTTTTACAGCCTTAACAAATTGTTCGTCTAATGGATCAGTGCTACCAATTGATAAGGAAAGGCCATGACAGATAAAGTCAAATTGTTCCGTCATTGCTCTAAATTGTTTACCTAGTTTTCCACCAAGAGTCATCCAGTTTTCGGGAGCAACTTCATAAAAACTGATATTTTTCGGGGGTGTTTTGATGATTTCAGTTAAAAATGAGCGCCGTAAGCCAAGGCCGGCATGTTGAACTAGGTTGGTTACTGTTTTCATTCGATACCTCAATATAAACTAAAGTTTTAGGCTAGATAAAAAGCCCTCCAGTTAGAGGGCTTTGAACACTAGGTTTTTTCAGTCTATGGGTAGAGGTTTATTCACCACGTGCTTTAGCGGGGGCAATTTTTGATCCACAAGACATTTCACCACCTTTCATATTCATTCCCTTCATGTCGCCCATTTTTCCTTTCATCATTTTCTTCATCATGGCTCCGCAGGACATTTCACCACTTTTCATCTTTTCCATCATCGCACCACAAGACATTTCACCGCCTTTCATATCCATGCTTTTCTTGGTATCGCCACAAGAACCTTCTTTACCTTTCATCATGGCGCCACATGAACTTTCCAAGCCTTTTTTCATTTTGTCGCCATCCATCATGGCACCACATTGCCCTTCACCACATTTTGCTTCTGCCGCTTTATTTGATGCATTATCTATATCGCCACAAGAACCTTCCTTGCCTTTCATCATCGCTCCGCATGAGTTTTCTTGTCCTTTTTTCATTTTGTTGCCATCCATCATGGCACCACACTTGCCTTCACCACATGATGCTTCGTTTGCTTTTTTAGCAGACTTTCCGCCCCAGGGAACAACATTGTAGTCATTTTGAGCAACTTGCATATAACCATCAGACATTTCAGTAATGGCAAAAGGATTTGCTTCTGCATTAGCAGCTGTTGATGTAAAAGCAGAAACAACAATAGTACCCATTGCTGCAGCTAAAGGAGTTTTGTTAATTTTTTTCATGGAAGTCCCCTCAGGATTATTTTATTGTTAGTATTTTTTTGTTTAAGCGCTAGTAAATTTGATTTAGAGAGCGTCCATTGCCAATTGCGCCATTAGCTCAGACTATACAGAATAAACAAAGTTCCATCTACTCTTTAACATTCTGTTTTACCTTTAAAATCACATAAGTCTTCTATAATGCAACTTCCACAACGCGGCTTTCGGGCAATACAGGTATAACGGCCATGTAAAATTAATAAGTGGTGTGCATCAAGTTTGTATTTTTTAGGCACCCATTTTTCCAAATTTTGCTCAACCTGTAGGACATTTTTCCCTTTTGCCAGCCCAGTACGGTTAGAGACTCTAAAAATATGGGTATCAACAGCAATAGTGGGCTGCCCAAAGGCTGTGTTTAGAATAACATTGGCCGTTTTTCGTCCAACACCTGCTAGAGCCTCTAATTCTGTCCTAGTTTGAGGAACTTCACCTGTGTGCATATCTATTAAACGTTGACATAGCTTAATAATATTGGCCCCTTTGGTATTAAATAAACCAATGGTTTTTATATATTCTTTCAAGCCTTCAAGCCCCAAAGCTAAAATAGCTTGAGGGGTATTTGCTACAGGGAATAATTTAGCGGTGGCTTTATTAACCCCTTTATCAGTTGCCTGTGCAGATAAAACCACAGCAATCAATAATTCAAAAGGGGTTGAATATACCAGTTCGGTTTCAGGCTTTGGGATGGCAATAGCCAAGCGATCAAACATTTCTAAGCGAGAATTTTTATTCATTATCTATGATACTTTTATGACAACATTGATTTTAAACTAGCCAAATTAGCTTTCCCTCTTTCTTTAATAACTTCAGGGGCTAATTGTTTTTTATTTGACCACTCTAGATCTTCTTCAGGTAGTTCGTTTAAAAACCGACTGGGTTCACATTCAGAAACATCACCATAACGTTTGCGATGGGTACAGTAACTCAAGGTACAGCTTTTTTGTGCTCGCGTTAACCCTACATAAGTTAAGCGCCTTTCTTCCTCTATATTATTGCTTTCGATACTGGCTTGATGAGGTAGAATATTTTCTTCCACACCAATTAAAAAAACATGCGGAAATTCTAATCCTTTAGAAGCATGTAAAGTCATTAAGCTAACTTGGTCTCCTGCTTCCTCATCCTGATTTCTGTCTAAAATATCCATTAATAAAATTTTTGATATTATTTCTGCGAGTGGCTTTTCCTGCTCGGTTTCTTTATCCGCAATTCGTTTTAACCATAATATTAAATCATTAATATTTTTAATTTTACGTTCAGCTGCGGCTTGTGTTTTACTGTTTTCATGTAGCCAAGCCTCATAATTTATTTGTTGAATAAAATGCTCAATTACTTTAAACGTATCTCCGTTGTCAATTTTTTCTGCAGTACCAGTGACCCAGTCAGCAAATTTTTTTAAGCGCTTGATTGATTTTTCAGCTAAAGATTGAGTGAGGCCTAATTCGTAACAAGCAGAAAATAAACTAATATGCCTTTCATTGGCATAAGCCCCTAATTTTTCAAGAGTGGTGGGGCCAATCTCCCTTCTTGGTGTATTAATAATGCGTAAAAAAGCCGCATCATCATCTTGGTTAACAAATAAGCGCAGGTAAGCCAGAATATCCTTGATTTCTGAATAAGCAAAAAAGGAAGTGCTACCACTAATAAAATAAGGTACGTTGTACTCTCTTAAACTGCCTTCAAATAAACGTGATTGATGGTTGCCACGGTATAAAATAGCGTAATCAGAAAACTTGCCACCATGTTTGAATTTATGATGAATTATTTCTGAAACAATTTGTGCTGCCTCAGCTCTATCATCTTTATGGCTAATAACCTTTAAAGGGTCACCAAAGCCCAAGTTACTCCATAATTTTTTTTCAAAAGTATGCGGGTTATTAGTAATTAAATGATTGGCAACTTTAAGTATTCTGCCGGCAGAGCGGTAGTTTTGTTCAAGCTTGATGACTTGTAAACGAGAGTAATCTTTTTCTAGTTGTGCTAAGTTTTCTGGTTGGGCCCCGCGCCAAGCATAAATAGATTGGTCGTCATCACCCACGACAGTAAAGCGCCCTAAATTACCGGCTAATAACCTAACTAATTCATACTGAGTAATATTGGTATCTTGGTACTCGTCAACTAATAAATAACGGATTTTATTTTGCCATTTTTCTAATATTTCAGGGTGTTGTTGAAACAGGAGAACAGGCAGTAAAATTAAATCATCAAAATCTATAGCATTATAAGCTTTTAAATTACGGTTAAAATCAGCATACAGCAGGGCAATAAGGTGTGCTTCATCGGTTGAGGTGCTAATGGCCTGTTCTGGCGTTACAAAAGCATTTTTCCAACTACCAATTTGATGGTTATAAAATTCTACCGCATCAATATCCCAATCAGTTGAGCCGTGAGCAATCAAATTGCGTAACAAGGTCAGCTTATCTTGTTCATCAAACAAGGTTAAGCTGGCTTTATAACCCAGGGATTTATGTTCTTTACGTAAAATATCCAAACCTAATGAGTGAAAGGTAGAAACCCTTAAACCTTTACTTTGCTTATCATCTAAAAGTTTGTTGACGCGCTCCTTCATTTCACGCGCGGCTTTATTGGTAAAGGTAAGGGCTGCAATATAACGAGCAGCAGTGCCTTGTTGAACTAAATAGGCGATTTTTTCAGTAATAACTCGGGTTTTTCCACTTCCGGCACCGGCTAAAACTAACAGGGGGTGGTCAATGGTTTTAACCGCCTTTTGTTGTTGAGGATTTAATTTATTCATATGAGTAGCCTTGATGTAGCAAAGCTGCATATTGTGTTTTCATAAGCTATTTACTTCGATCCAATTTTCTATACCCAATGGCTTCACTTAAATGAGATATTTCTATTTGCTCTGAGTTTGCTAAATCAGCAATAGTCCGAGCTAGTTTTAAAATCCGGTGATAAGCACGGTGAGATAAACCAAACTGATCCATTGCTTGCTCTAAGATTTGGTGGCCTTGTTCTGATAAAGTACAGTATTTTTTGACTTCAACGGTCGTTAAAGTAGCATTGACTTTGCCACAACGAGTTATTGCCAATTCGCGTGCCACAATGACGCGGGTTCTGATTTGAGCGCTGGTTTCTTCCCCTTCTGGAGAGCCTTTGCGTAAAACTTCGTGTGAAACACGGGGTACTTCAAGGTGCATATCAATACGGTCTAATAAAGGGCCGGAAATTTTGGCTTTATATTTTGCCACCTGTTCCTCGGTACAATGGCAGCGACCTGACGGGTCCCCTTGGTAACCACAGGGACAAGGGTTCATCGCCGCGATAAGCTGAAATTTTGCCGGAAAATCAGCTTGTCTGGTCGCTCTGGATATTGTGATATGGCCTGTTTCCAGTGGCTCGCGTAAGACTTCTAGCACCTTACGATCAAACTCGGGTAATTCATCAAGAAATAAAGTGCCATTATGAGCCAAAGAAATTTCCCCAGGTTTTGGGTTGCTACCCCCACCAACTAGAGCAGCTGCTGATGCAGTATGATGGGGAGCCCTAAACGGGGGTTTTAACCATTGGCTTACATCTAAGCCTTTATCACTGATAGAAGCAATAGCCGCCGTTTCCTGTGCTTGTTGCTCGGTTAATTCAGGGATAATAGTGGGTAAACGAGAGGCTAGCATCGACTTTCCCGTTCCAGGAGGCCCCAGCATAATTAAATTATGTGCGCCTGTTGCGGCAATCTCAAAAGCTCTTTTTACATGAAACTGTCCCTGAACATCGGAAAAATCTATGGCATCTGATGATTCTTTTTTAATAGGGGCAGGAATATAAGACATTAAAGATTTCTGACCGCTAATATGAGCACACACTTCTAACAGGCTGTTAGCAGGTAAAAGCTCTACATGCTTAACTAAAGCCGCTTCGCTTGCATTATCCATGGGTAAGATGAGTTTTCTTTTTGCGTCACGGCTATGAATAGCAACAGGGAGTGAACCTAATATCGGACGCAGTTCACCACTAAGAGATAACTCACCCACACATTCAAACTGATTAAGTGAGTTGATGGGTATTTGGTCTGAAGCCGCTAAAATCCCCAATGCAATAGCAAGATCAAATCGTCCGCCCTCTTTAGGTAAATCTGCAGGTGCAAGATTTACCGTAATTCTTTGAATGGGAAATTCAAAGTGCGAATTTATAATAGCCCCTCGAACTCTATCTTTACTTTCTTTAACGGCTGTTTCTGGTAAGCCAACAATAGATAGTTGAGGAAGACCATTAGTCACATGGACTTCAACGGTTACCAAAGGTGCATCAATTCCTGAGCGACCTCGGCTATAGATAATGGCAAGCGACATACGATATTAATTTTTTATAGCAGTGAATAAAAGTATTGTACTTGATATGTTTGTCCAGTAATGTATTTTGATTGGCTGAATACGAGGTATTACAGCAAAGCACTGCTTATAGCTAAGGTCTTGCGACCCGATAAATTGGGGTTGTAGTGGGAAATTTATTCTAGAGTAGAAAATTGTTAAATGGTATTTTTATGCGTACAATGCGAACCATTATTTCAATACTTTTACCAAATTGATAAGAAATTAAACAGGCGAAAGATGGACAGAAAGCGGTAGAATACTGGATTATCCCATAGTAGCCATTAAAACCTGATCATGCCTGAAATCATAGTATTATTTGTTACGGCTTCCCTCAGTCTAAGAATGCAGGAGCACTGGATTATCCTTCCCCCCAAAAAAATCTCAATAAAGAACTGGAAAAGACCTTTCAAATAGCTAATGAAGCCAACTTTAGTGAAATGAAACTAGAACTTCAACACCGTAAGAAGACTGGGTTTATATGCAAAAAAGCTCTCTTGAGCTAGCTAAAAAGCTGGGTTAGGTAGGCAGCTTATTCATCAAATTACTGGGCTAAATGAAAAACAGCTTACAGAAATAATTAACTAATATGATATTAATCACTGACT
>JAJRUF010000200.1 GCA_024277935.1 Gammaproteobacteria bacterium | reverse complement strand
CGAACTAACGTTTGCATGCCTAAATTATCGGCCTCACTTTCATGCGCTCTAGAAAAGTTTAATTGCGCTTGCACACCTCCCGCTTGAACAGCCATGAGTGCTGCCGTGCCTGCACTAGGGTCAGCCACACCTAATAATACGGCCGCAATCAAACCCACCGTAGTTGCTAAATTAACCTGCTTCGATTTTTCAAAACTACGCAATAAATGACGCTGCGTTATATGGGCAATCTCATGCGCCAATACTGAAGCCATTTCATCTTCGGTTTGACTCGTTAACATTAATCCACTGTGCACACCAATAAACCCACCTGGTGCGGCAAATGCATTCACTACCGGATTTTTCACCATAAAAAAAGTAAAGGGCAAATAGGGCGCATCACTATTTGTCACAAGCCGATAACCAACAGACCGTAAATAACTGTTGATTTCCGGGTCATCAATTAACTCAACAGATTGTTGTAAACGCCAAAAGAAGGATTGACCAATCAAATATTCCTCTTGTGGAGAAATAATAGAACCCGCACTATCACCAATTTCGGGCAATTCGATTTCAGCCGCTTGGATAGGCATAAAGAGCCAAACCCATAAAACTAAAACGAGTGATAAAAAAGAAATTCTCATAAAGCCATAGACATTTGATGAATACCAAGGGTTCCTGCAAGACAAAATGGTTTATACAGTTTATTATAGTTATTTACTTAACACATTATTTTTTGAGAATAACATGTCAGATTTTGATAAAGAACTTGATACATCCGGTTTAAACTGTCCATTACCCGTGCTTAAAGCTCGTAAAGCCTTATCAGAAATGGCTACCGGCGAAAAGTTACACCTTATCGTGACCGATGCGGGTGCCAACCAAGATATTCCCGCATTTTCTAAAATGACAGGCAACCCATTAATCGAAACCAGTGAAATAGAAGGCAAGCTACACTTCATTATAGAAAAAGGATCCGAATGATGGCCAAAAAACTCGCTATTATTGCTAGTAAAGGTACATTAGATGGTGCTTACCCTCCTTTTCTATTGGCATCAACAGCTGTAGCTCTTGGTTTTGAGGTGAAAATATTTTTTACCTTTTATGGTCTACAGTTACTTAATAAAAATCTAAACCTAAAGGTTTCACCATTAGGCAATCCAGCCATGCCAATGCCCGTTCCCGTACCCAGCATTGTACAAGTGATTCCAGGACTTGAATGGTTTGCCACTTGGATGATGAAACGTAAACTCAAACAAAAAGGTGTGGCAAGTGTAGAAGAGCTTCGTGATATTTGTGTAGAGTCAGGTGTTGATCTTATTGCATGCCAAATGACCGTTGATCTCTTTGATTTCGATGAAAAAGACTTTATTGAAGGTATCAGCTCTGGCGGTGCAGCAACCTATTTAGAATTTGCTGGCGATGCCGACGTATCACTTTATATCTAAATAATGGTGCCCCCGGCGCGATTCGAACGCACGACCTTCCCCTTAGGAGGGGGACGCTCTATCCAGCTGAGCTACGAGGGCGGTAATGAAGGCGCATTATATCAGAGCGGCGGACAGTTTTTTCTGTTGTCGCAAAGAAACGGCTTATTTTAGATGTCAGTGAAACGGTAACAAAGACAAGGTTAGAGTGTTCAGTACTAGAAATAAATCTCAATGCCTAACCTCCTTTTTTAGCGTATACCCGCCTCACGTTCTATTTCTACACATCCTGAACGCTTTCTTGCCACTGAAGCGTTTTTTTCTTCAAGAAAATCCTGTAACAACTGATCATCTATTTTAACTTTGACACAGTTTTTATATAAATAGAGTTGCCTTATTTTCTGTAATGCAACAAATTCTGAAGGAACTTCACCGATTAGTTTATTCTGATTCAGTGCTAAAAGTGTTAACTGTGATAGCTGTGATAACTCAATAGGAATACTACCTGTTAATCGGTTTTTTGATAGTGCTAAAGTTGTTAAGCGCTCTAACTGGCCTAATTCTGACGGAATTTCTCCTGTAAGCTCATTATTGCTTAAATTAAGTACAGTTAGATTCTTTATATTCCCGAGTTCTGTTGGCACTTTTCCAGTTAACTTATTAAAAGAAATTATAAGTGCATTAAGATGTGTTAATTTCCCTAGTTCAGCAGGAATATTGCCACTAAGCTCATTGTTATTAATTTGGAGATGAAATAGCTCTTTGAGTTGTGCTAACTCTTTTGGAATATTTCCTTTTAACTGGTTAATCGGTAGCGTAATCGTATAGACATGGTTGTTAATACACATAATACCAAACCAGCTACACTCTGTTCCAACATCAGCTAACCAACCTGTATTATTCTTCCAGTTGTCACCATTAGTAGAATTGTAAAAAGCAACTAGAGCATCTCGTTCTGTGGATGGAACTGCCAAATTAGGTGAAGGAGAGCATGCACTTAAGGTCACTAACCCCATCAATATTGCCAAAAATAGAATTCGATTTTTAGTAATCATTGTATTTTCCTTGATGAATTATTAATATTCAGCCTATCACATGTATTACATGCAAACTAATTGTGTCATACAGAATTGCTAAAATGGCTTAAAAATTTGAGTCAATTCGAACGCACAACCTTCCAGGAGGGGGACGCTCTATCCAGCGCTGAGCTACGGGGGCAACAGAGCGACAAATTATACCAAGTTATCAAATAGCAGGCACAAAAAAGCCGTAATGAATTTAATCATTACGGCTTTTTTATTTTTAAGCTAGGCTAAATTAAGCAGTCGTTGTTTTTGCTTTACGACGCAAGCCCATAAAACCTAATAAAGCAGGTGCAAACATAAATAATGCTGCCGGCACTGGCACGGCTCCAACTGAACTACTGCTGTAACTTACATTATCTATCCCATATCCATCATTATCAAGCGCCACAAACTCAACAGTACTAAATGCAGTATCGGATATAATCCCCCAAAAAGTGCCATCAACAGCTGGTGAAT
>JAJRUF010000199.1 GCA_024277935.1 Gammaproteobacteria bacterium | reverse complement strand
GATTTAGCCTTTCGAACAACAGAGCTAACCACTGGCTTGCCCTGAGATGCAATATTTTTAACCACAACATCCATACTATCCCAAATAGCATCGATGCTTTGCAACTGTCCTTTAGCCTGTGCTGATACTGCAAAAGATGCAGAAAGAACGCTTCCCATTAAAATGAGAAAAAACTTCTCAAACTTCATATTGAATCCTATTAAACTCTTTTATTAGTATAGTGAGACCTTTGCACGAAAGATATAGCGATAGGCTCTCGATTATTACAGAGTGATATACAGATTTAAGTATTACATTCCTTGCCTGAAGCTGGGCTTAAGGGCATTCTTATACACCTATAAATAAATATCGCACGAGAGGTATAATGGATATCGGTGATTACCGCAGAGAATACACAAAAGGCGGCTTAAATAGAAAAGACTTGAGTGACTCACCTTTTGAGCAATTCGAGAAATGGTTTTGCCAAGCAGTAGATGCCAAAATACCAGACCCTAGTGCTATGAGCCTTGCAACTGTTTCTGTCGATGGCAAACCAACCCAACGAACAGTGTTGTTAAAACTTTTTGATGAAAAAGGTTTTGTATTTTTCACCAATTACACCAGTCAAAAAGCACAGCAGATTAGTGAAAATGCTAATGTGTCAATGCTGTTTCCTTGGACTGAGCTTGAACGCCAAATTGAAATTAACGGCAAAGCCAGTAAAATTTCTACAGCTGAATCGTTAAAATATTTCTTAACACGTCCAAAGGGTAGTCAACTGGGTGCATGGGCTTCTGCTCAAAGTTCACCTATCAGTTCACGCCAAATTTTAGAAAGCCAGTTATCTAAAATGAAAGATAAATTTACAAAAGGTGAAGTGCCACTGCCTGACTTTTGGGGAGGCTACCGAGTAGTACCAGAAACGATTGAGTTTTGGCAAGGTGGTGTTGATCGAATTCATGATCGTTTTGAATATCGTCGAGATGGTGATGATAAAAAATGGAAAATTGAACGTTTACAGCCCTAGTTTGAGCAACCAATAATGAAAAACTTCCTGGTTAGTCTTATTGCTATTCTTCTACAAGTCACCGTTTCAGCGAATGAGGGAAACTATCAGTGGCATCGCTGTATCGTCAAAGCCAGCAGCCACATGGCTTTTATACGTTTAAAATCAGCACCAAACCTTGCAAAATTTATTGGCGCGAAATTGATACTGAAATAAAAATAAGCAAATGCTAGCCACCTGTTATTTCGGGCTTAAAACCTCCGCACAAGATAAATACAGTATCGTTTGGTTTAACCTTGAGACAGGTACATTTTATGATTATCTCTCTGGTGTAAAAGACCGAGCCTTGTCCAATATGAAATGAGTCTGAACTCACATAGACTTTCTAATATAAAACGAGCCTGAAATAAGATTTCTGTTCATAATCACAGCATGAAAGCGATTATGAATTTAACCAACTTAAAAACCATTAGTGACCTTGAGGCCTTTCTTCAAGGCAACCAAAATATAGCCTATTCACTTCCTGATAATAAGGCAGCCCGTTACCAACAAATTGAGAAAATACTAGTTCAGTTTCGATATCTATCGTGTAGCAAAAAAGACAAAGGGATCATTACTCAGTTTCTTATCAAACTGACGGCTTATTCACGTCAACAACTTGTCCGACTAATTGCACAATATCGTCGTACGGGTCATATTGTTTATCGACCGGCAAAAAACGGGTTTAGAAAAAAATATACGCCACAAGACATTAGTGCGCTCGCGGTTATGGATGGTCTTCATAATACCCCTTGTGGACATACCATTAAGAAGCTCATGGAGCGTTCATACTGCCTCTATAAAGATAAAAACTATGAAAGACTCATGAATATATCGGTTGCCCATATTTACAATTTAAGGGCATCAGCCAGCTATCAGCGTCAACGCATTTATCTTGAAAAAACAAAACCAAGAAAGGTCAATATTGGCGAGAGAAGAAAACCTCAAACTAATGGTGAACCTGGATACATCCGCATAGATACGGTGCATCAGGGCGATTTTGATAAGCAAAAAGGTGTTTATCATATTAATGCAACGGATGAGATCACGCAGTTTGAAGTCGTTCTATCGGTGGAAAAAATCAGTGAAAACTTTCTTATTCCGCTACTTGAAAAACTCCTTAATTACTTTCCATTTGAGGTAAAAGGTTTTCACTCGGACAATGGCTCTGAATACATTAATAAGAACGTTGCAAGGTTATTAGAAAAACTTCGTATTGAGTTTACCAAGTCACGTTCAAGGCACTCAAATGATAATGCCTTAGCAGAAAGTAAAAATGCATCCGTTGTCAGGAAAATGTATGGGTATATTCATATTCAACAGAAACACGCCCCCATAATTAATGAATTTAATCTGCATTATGTTTACCCCTATATCAACTTTCATCGACCCTGTTTTTACCCCATTATCGTGACCGATAAAAAAGGTAAAGCGCGTAAAAAATATCGCTATAAAGACATGATGACACCCTACGAAAAATTTAAATCATTACCCTCAGTGAAAAATATTTGAAAAAAGGAGTAAGCTTTGAAACTCTTGATAAGTTCGTCATGGAAATGACGGATAATGAGGCTGCCGATCTTTTAAATAAAGAACGGCAGATACTTTTTAACACGATTACTGAGCAGAAAAGTACAGGTTGAAAGATGGGTTATTTCAGACTCATTTCTCTATTGGAAAATACTG
>JAJRUF010000198.1 GCA_024277935.1 Gammaproteobacteria bacterium | reverse complement strand
CCAATATTTTTTAGCACCGTAAAACAGTTAATATAATGATCACTAAACCCCATCCAGAATCTAATTGATTTGGCTTTTATGTTTTTTGAGAGTGAATGCAGTTCATCATGACCTGTTAAATAAACGGTTTGTTCTCCGACCACGGGAAACGTGTAGTTTTGCTTTTCTGAGTGTACAGGTTTACTCACCCATTGTTGGTCTATCCATGTCCAGACCTGCCCTGTAAATTCCCTGAAATTTATTTCAGGATCAAAATTAGTGGCAAAATATTTGCCATGATCACCTGCATTGACATCCATGATGTCAATGCTTTCAATCTCATCAAAAAAGTGTTTATCAGCATAAGCACAATAGGCATTAACCACACCAGGATCAAAGCCTGCGCCTAAAATGGCGGTTAACCCTCTTTTTTTACAAGCTTCAAGGTACTTCCACTCATAGTTGGCATACCAAGGTGGTTTTTCACAGATTTTATCAGGGTCTTCATGAATTGCGGTATCTATATACGCTGAGCCTGTTTGTAAGCAAGCCTGTAATACCGACATATTAATAAAGGGGCTTCCAACATTGATTACAATGTGTGATTGCGTATTCTCAATCAACTTTACGGTGGCAGCGATATCCATCGCATCAATCTGTTTTGTGTAAAGCTTTTTGCTCTTATCTTTCAGATTATTCTTGCGCTTTATGCTCTCTACAATGGCATCACATTTACTAAGTGTTCTTGATGCTAGGCAAATATCACCAAATTGATGATTAAACTGAGCACATTTATGGGCAACTACCTTTGCTACCCCACCCCCCCCTATTATTAATATATTTTGTTTCATAGCACGCTACCTAAACTGTTTTTAAAATCATGATAGTTAAATGTTTTAACCGTTTCATACTGACCATCAAGTCGTTTGATAATTATGGAGGGCATCTTTAATCCATTAAACCAGTTCTTTTTCACCATAGAATAGCCAGCAGCATCAGTGAAATGGATTTGCTCTCCAATTTTCAAAGGTTTGTTAAAGTCATACTCACCAAATACATCTCCTGCCAAACAAGTTTTACCCGCTACCATATAATGATGCTTGTTTTGCTCCTGCTCTTTCCTGTTTCCTTTGTCTTTTACATTAGCTACATTCGCTATATCAGCTGTTTCTTGGTAAATGAGTAAATCCAGCAGATGCGCTTCTGTTGAGCTATCAACAATGGCGATGTTTTTTTCATTCTGGATAATATCCAGAATGGTAGTAACCAAGGTGGCTGTACCAGTAATTGCCGCTTCTCCTGGCTCAAGATAGACTTGGATATTATGTTTCTCGCTGAATTGTTTAAGCTTTTTGGCAAGTTTCTCAATTGGGTATTCATCCAGTGTGAAATAAATGCCACCACCAAGGCTGACCCATTCTAACTGGTTTAACAGTTCACCAAAGTTGTCACTGATGTAATCAAGTGATTGAGTAAGATTCTCAAAATCCTTGTTTTCACAATTGTAATGAAACATCACGCCATTAAGCAGCTCACTAACTTCTTGTATTGATTGATAGTCACTCACCCCTAACCTTGAAAATTGTCGCGCTGGGTCGGCAAGATCGTAATCTGAATAGCTCATTTGAGGATTGATGCGTAAGCCTACCTCAAGGTTTTCAATTTCAGAATAAAATGTTTTTAGCTGGCTGACTGAATTAAAAATAACTTTTGTAGCAAACTGCTTAAGCTCGCTAATATCCTGTTGCGAAAATGCAACACTGTAAGCATGAACCTCTTTGCCAAACTCTTCATAGCCTAATCTGGCTTCATAGAGTGAACTACTTGTTGTGCCATCCATGTATTCTTGCATAAGATCAAAAACAGACCAGGTAGAAAAGCATTTAAGTGCTAGTACAAGTTTTGCTCCAGAATGTAATCGAAGCCACTGAATTTTTTTTAAATTCTTGAGTAGTGAATTCTCATCAATGATATAACAGGGTGTGTTATGCGACATTTTCCTTCTTGGCTTTTATGGTGTCTGCCTGATGTTTAGTAAAGGGAGATTTAAGCGGAAGATCAATTCCTCGCTGTAAAAATGCCGCATGAATTTTTTGGGGTGAAAAATGCTTTTTTACAACCTCTATTGCAATTTCTTTATCAATGGCTTTGCAAGAAAAAATGTCGAGGTATGCATCTCGGTTATTATCACTGAAATGTCCCATAATGGCCGATGTTTCAATTAATTGAACTAAAGAATAACCTGCGGCTTCATAACTATGTTCAGCAAAATGCACGATGACTGGCTCACCATAGGCAACCATCTTTATTGCTTTTACTAACTCTTTTACAAAATCGCTTATTTTATCCTTGTGACAGATATTCTCATTACAGCCACCAATATCTAAAATCAAATGCTGTCCCCATTCTACATGGTTTGACATATTTTCAATGCTCCTACTATATATGGTTAATCAGATATTCTACAGAGTGTAAAATAATAAATCTATTGATTTTATGGTGTTTAAACCAGTAATATACGCTTAAGCACATATATGAAATGCGGGATTTAAATAAATACGACTGAATATGCGTATTTGAGAACCAGAGGTAGAGCTATCAGTAATCTTATCGAGACAATGGAACGACACTTATGGTGGTTATCACTTTCATCTTTGATTGTAGGAATATTTTGGGCTGATCAATCTACTGCATTTGCCTACTTAGTCAGTGATGCAATGGAGTTCCTTATAGATGGTTATAGTTACTTTGCACCAGTAGCCATTTATTTAATTCTTACTCCTACTCTTGTCAAACTTATGATAAGTGAGACTAGAGGAAAAAGTTTTGCCAAACACACGATTAAATGGTACGCAGTTGCTAGGTTAATTGCCTGTGTGTATGGCGTTATCTGGACAGTCGTTGCCTTTGACATACCGGTGTATTCCTCACTCGAAGGATTTAAAGATGCTATAAAGGAGTCTATTACTTCCCTTGGATATATGCTGACTCACAGTGAATATTTTTATGCCATTTATGCGTCTATTATTACCACGATCATCGCATGTAAATTTAGCAAAGCGGCAAACACATTAAGTAAGGGTGTTGAACTGATTGAATATTTAGGGCAATTTCTGATACCTGTTATTCCATTTATGATGATTGCAGTGGGTGCATATGTCACTATTTTGCCAGAAATACTTGAAAAGAGTCTTGGTCCTGATGTTAATAATATCAGGGCTAATTCTGTATCAATCTTAGGTTTTAGTGTTGATATTACCTCATCAATAGGCATGCTTTTTCTTTATGTTCTGGGTGCCTTCTTAACTGGGTTCGTTTCTGCTATTTGGCATCTTGGTTTAATTGTATTGGTCAAGCGAGCAAAACCAGATTTTTCAATCAAAGAATATTTTTCTGTTTATTGGATAAAAGTTTATCCCATGCTTTGGGCAACGTCTTCAGAAGCGTTGGCAACACCACTAAACCTGAATATGGTTAAGAAATTTTGCCCTACTATTCCTGATGAGGTACGTCAGTTTGTTATCGGCACGGGTTCATTTCTTAATATTAATGGCACAATAGTGAATGTATTTATTATGACTGGACTTGTGGCAGCCATTTTAAATGTAGATATATCTTTTATACAATTACTGCTTAGTATTCCAATTGTTTTTTTAATCGGCTATGGAGTGCCTGGAATGCCTGGTGAACTCATACTATTTGCGGGGCCAATGGCTCTTTCAATGGGAGTATCCCCAGAGCTAATGCCTGTCTATTTAAGTTTATATATTGGTCTTCAAATTGGTCTGCCAGATTCATTTAGAACTGGAGCCAATTCAACAGATGAGTGCTTATGCGCTATCATTCTTAACAAGAAATATTAAAGAGGATAACTATCATGATTCAACTTGGCGGAATGATATTGGTTATGGTTGGCGCGGCAGCTACGCCTTATGTAAGAAAAGCACTGGTTAAAGTCCAGTCTATCGGTAAAGACGACAAAGTTAAAAAAATAGCGAATGACTCAAATAATCAAACACTTGAAGAAACAGAATCACATGCCGAACTAGCAGTAGTCGCTGAAGAGGAAAGGCATAGGCTCCGTTTTATTCTAACAACTGGAACTATGGGCTTAGCCGTTATGGCACAAACGAGTTTTGTTTGGCTCACTCCCGTCAGTTATCTGTTAATAGGTTATTTCTCTGCCAATATTTTTAAAGAAGCTGCAACTGCTCTTTTTAAAGAAAAGAAGATTAAAGTAGATATTCTAGATACGGGTGTCATCTTGCTAACCTTGATGTTTGGACAAATTGGTGCTGCCGCATTTATGGTCTGGATACTTGATTTGGCAGATATGCTATTGCAAAAAACCACTAAAAAATCACAAAAATATATTACTGATATTTTTGGAGAGCAACCCCGTTTTGCTTGGTTATTAGTCGATGGCTCTGAAGTGCAGACAGAAGTTAAAGACTTAAAACAAGGCGATATTGTTGTAGTAGGCACAGGTGAATCAATTCCTGTCGATGGCGTTATTGTCGAAGGTGGAGCCATGATTGATCAACAAAGTCTCACTGGGGAATCTACCCCCGCTGATAAACAGGAAGAAGAACATGTGTTTGCCTCTACAGTAATTGTTGCTGGTAAAATAAATGTAAAAGTAATGGAAACAGGTAAAAATACCCTTGCTTCTCAGGTCATTTCTATTATCAATGAAGCTTCTGGCTATGATGTGAAACTACAGTCTGTAGGTGAGAAAATGGCGGACAAAATGGTTATTCCCACCATTGGTTTAGGTGCAATGGGTTATGCAACGGCAGGTTCTGGCGCATTACTGGCTATTATGAATGCTGACTATGGCACAGGTATTAGAGTAGCAGCACCTATCGCACTATTAGCGTCATTAGGTAATGCTGCTAAAAATGGTATTTTAATCAAACACAGTGAAGTAATCGAAAAACTCAAGGATATTGATGTTGTCCTATTTGACAAAACAGGCACCTTAACCAGCGAAGTTCCCACGGTATCTAGAATCGTTACTGCAAATAAAAGTCACTATAAAGAAGAAAAAATATTATTTTATACAGCTACTGCTGAACAAAAATTCTCTCACCCCATTGCCGCTGCAATCATGCAAAAAGCAAAGGATGAGAATATAGAATTAGCTCAATATGATGAATCACAATACGATGTTGGTTTAGGTATTAATGTCAAAATTGAAGATAAATGGATCAAGGTTGGAAGTAGTCGTTATATGGAACGCGAGGGTATTGCGCTCCCTCCCGCCATCAAAGAAGCATTAAAAGAAACGGGGGAACGTGGGCAATCTGCCATTTTAACAGCAATCAACAATAAAGTTGCAGGCATGATTGAATTAAAATCAACCATAAGAGATGAAGCCGAAGATGTTATCGCTGATTTAAGAGAACATGGTATTAAAGAGATTGTATTAATTTCTGGAGACCATGATGCACCAACCAAAGAGTTAGCAAGACAACTCAATATTGACCGTTATTTTGCTGGGGTACTTCCTAATGAAAAAGCAGACTATGTGAAGTTGCTACAAGATGAAGGCAAAAAAGTCATGATGGTTGGTGATGGTATTAATGACTCTGCAGCTTTATCTCATGCAGATATTGGTGTCTCATTAAAAGGTGCATCAACCATCGCGGTAGATGTGGCTGATGTAATCTTTATGGATGGAAGTCTAACTAAGTTCCACTATCTGTTTGATGTAGCAAATAATTTACAAAAGAACGTAAAACGAAGCTTCTTGATGATTGCTATACCCAATACTGTTTGTATTGTTGGTACATTTATGGGAATTTTCGGATTAAAAGCCTCATTAGTTCTTAATAATGGTTTTAACTTAATAGCAGCAGCAAATGGCATGTTGCCTTACACAGAGAAAAATGAAAAAGTTGAAGGTATAGCTATTAAGGAAACTCAAATTAAAAATATAGTCTACGAAGACAAAGAACACGAACTAGAAGCTGAAAAACTTGATGACGAGGAACTTGAAGTAAAAAAGAAACTGGATTCAGTAGCTTAGATAAGGCGGAATTGGCGACCCTAAATGATCGCTTCTAAATACTGTGCAAGCCACAAGTTTAACCCGCTCATACAGGATGAAACTAATACCAAGTGATAGGGGCGCTAGTGATAATGGTTTTATCAAATACTCCTATTTCAGCGAGTTTTTCTTCTCCCAGAATTTGGAGCTTTTTCCGACTACATTCAATCAAACCTAACTTGCGAAACTGACTCATAACCCGATTAACATGTACACTAGTTAAACCAACCGCATCACCAATATCTTCCTGTGTCACAGGGAAAAAAATGGTATTTTTTACCGGATCATAATTATGCGGCATCTGTAAGCGAGTCCGATGGAATAATTCTAACAATAAAAAAGCCAGACTTTCATAGGAGTCTTTACTACTACGAAAAGCTTGATGGTGCTGACATAAACTCATGTCTCTAGCTTCCATTGAAGCGAGACGTAATGCAAGTTCTGGTTGCATTTCAAACAGATTTTTAATGCTGTCTCGAGGGAAGGCACAAACAATTGATTCGCTTATAGCTGAGACTGAATGCAAAGCAACCCCTTCTGAACTGGTTTGAAAGCCAAGAAAGTCTCCAGGGAATGCAAACTTTAAAATTTGTCGTTTGCCACTTCTAGAGGTCTGATACATTGCCATCAGACCATTAAAAAGCGTATAGACATACTTTGATTTAGATCCAGTTTCAAACAGGGTTGCTTTTGGCGGTACAACAAGTTGATCATCTCGATATTTTTGAGTCCAACTCAAGCGGCTAGGTGACACACATTCAAATAGAGCAGTGTCTCTTATAGGACAAAAGTTACAGTCTGTATGTGTCTGATTACGAATCCGAACGGGTTTGATATTCAATTTATATCCCTCATAGGTGATGAGACTGGTTGAAACAGGTGATTTTTTATTCTTAAAATTTCAATTGTTAGCTGGAAAGGTGGATTTATGACACCCTGAGTCCTTAGGAACGTGCAACAGCTCACCACGATTGTTGTTAAGGTATTTGTAGATTTCTTGATGGGCTTTATTGGAGTGCTATCTTCCAGTCATATCTTAATGATTTAAAATCTTTGATAAAAACAATTGCGCTCGTTCTCCTCTGGTATCGCCAAAAAATGCATCTTTACTACAATCTTCTTCGATTCTTCCTTCATCCATGAAAATAACGCGATTAGCGACTTTTTTTGCAAAACCCATTTCGTGGGTCACTACCATCATGGTCATGCCTTCTTGAGCTAGTTCAACCATGACATCAAGAACTTCATTGATCATTTCTGGATCAAGAGCAGAAGTTGGTTCATCAAATAACATCGCATCAGGATCCATTGCCAAGCCTCTAGCGATAGCAACACGTTGTTGCTGACCACCCGATAATTGACCTGGATATTTGAGTGCTTGCTCTGCTAAGCCAACTCTTTCTAACAACTCCATGCCTCGTTTCTTGGCTTCTTCTTCACTTCGACCCAGTACTTTTTCTTGTGCAAGTCGGATGTTTTTAATTACTGAAATATGTGGAAATAGTTCAAAGTTTTGAAATACCATGCCAATACGTGAACGTAGCTTGGTTAAATTGGTTTTAGATTCGCCAACTGAAATGCCATCAAAAGTAACTGTTCCCTCTTGAAAAGGCTCTAAGCCATTGACACACTTTATCAAGGTACTTTTTCCTGAGCCAGAAGGTCCACAGACAACAACTACCTCTCCTTTCTCAACCACCGTTGAGCAATTATTGAGCACATGAAAGTCCCCATACCATTTACTAACGTTTTTCATTTCAATCATACTGAGAATTTCCTTTGTAGTGTGCGTATTGATAATGAGAAAGATAAACAGAGAACAAAATACACCACGGCTACGGTAGAAAATAATTCAATTAGACGATTATCTCTTGAAGCTATAATTTCTGCATTGACCAGAAAGTCATGCAAACCAACTACATAAACCAAGGAGGTATCTTGAAACAAAATCACGGCTTGGGTCAGTAAGATGGGGGTCATATTGCGAAAAGCCTGAGGTAATACAACATATTGCATATTTTGTTTATAGGTTAATCCCAGCGCCTGCCCCGCTTGTGCCTGTCCCTTTCTTACACTTTGTATGCCCGCTCGCATAATTTCACAATAATAAGCGGCTTCAAAAAGGGTGAAAGCAACAAGCACGGAATAAAAGCCGCCTACAGGTCTCCCTACAATATAAGGTACCAAAAAATAAAACCAGAAAATCACTAGAATGAGCGGCATGGAACGAAAGAAGTTCACATAAGAAGCAGCAAGAAAAGATAACGGCTTAATATGAGATAATCGTGCTAAAGCTAATAAAACGCCTAAAATTAAGCCTCCCGCAATAGCAAGAAATGTTAGTAGAAATGTCAATTTTAATCCTTCCCATAAAAAAGGAATGGCATCAATAACGACCTGAAAATCAAAATTTTCTAACATATTATTTAGCTCCTATGGAAGTGACACCTGGTATGCTGACCTTTTTCTCAACTCTAGCCATAAAAAACATGACAATAAAAGTTACAATAATGTACAAGATTGTTGCTGCAGTAAAAGCCTCAAAACCTTGAAAGGTATACTCTTCAATTTGACGAGTCTGAGCAGTTAACTCAAGTACACCGATGGTAAGTGCCAAAGATGAGTTCTTAAATATTCCTAGAAATTCACTTGTCATAGGGGGAATAATCGTTCTATAACTGATAGGTAGAAGGACATAGCGATATACTTGTGCAGGTGATAAACCAATAGCTCTGGCAGCCTGTCTTTGCCCTTGACTGATGGCGTTAATTCCAGCGCGTACCTGCTCGGCAACACGCGAAGCTGTATAAGTCCCTAAACAAATAACCGCAGTCCAAAACTCTGGCATGGGGATGCCTCTTTTTACCCAGAGACCAGCTTCTTCAGGCAATAATTCTGGGAAGATGAAGTACCATAAAAACATCTGGACAAGAAGTGGAATATTGCGAAAAATTTCAACATAGGTAGCACCAATGGCGCGAAGAATCGGTTGATCAAGTGTGCGCATAATACCAATAACAGAACCGAGGGTAAAAGCAATTACCCACGCTGAGATAGCAACCAGCAATGTCCATCCAAGTCCAGAAAAAATCCAGCCCATGTAAGGCTCTGTGATTAAAATTCCCCAATTCCAGTTATAATTCATACTATTTCTCTAGGAATAAAACTATTCGTACAACTCATTTATTGCGCCTCAAACTTGTTGTTTGTACGCTATCTGGAAACAAAGGTCGCCAAAATAAGCTTGATAGTGGTACTTTTTGAGTACCCTGAAGGATCGCTTCCGAGGACACATTGTTCCAAAACAAAAAATTTAACCCGTTACCCTCGTTTCTAAAAAAATGTAAAAAAGGGGGGGGGTGGGTATAGTCCTATTTTTTACCTACATCCATGAGATCACTGTGACGTAGTAAACTCATGGATTCAGGTTTTAGTGAGGAAGTGCCTGGATTTCAAAAGCCATTTTTAGCTTATCGCTAATAGGCATATTGATTCCAGTAGGACCAGGGTTAAACCATTTATCATAAACCTTTAGTATTTCACCTGAGCGCATCATGTCTGCTAATACGACAGTGCCTAAACGACGATAGGTTGAATCATCATGAGGAACCATAATTCCATAGGGGTCATAGCTCATGAACTCTTTAGAGACCTGAAAATCATCAGGTTTTTTTGCTTTTGAAATCAGACCATATAGAAGAACGCCATCCGCAGTATAAGCATCAATACGCCCACTTTGGAGATTTAGCCATGCCTGTGGATGATCTTTTGACATCACATAACGAATTTTCAAGCCTTTCTTTTTTGCGATTCCTCTAATTATTTTTTCTGTATTAGAGCCTAAAGGTAGCCCTAGAACTTTTCCTTCCAAGTCTTCTATCTTGTTTATACCAGAACCTTTTTTACTGACAATTTTTGCACCTGTAATAAAGGTTATAGGTAAGTAATCAACTTGATTCTGACGAGTTAGATTATTCGTCGTTGAACCACACTCAATATCAATGGTTCCATTTGACATGAGTGCAATACGTGTTTGTGAGGTAACGGGAACATATTTGATTTTAAGGTCTTTCTTGCCTGTCACTTCTTTGATTCGATCAATGATTTTATAACATAAATCTATTGAGTAACCTTCTGGTTTACCATCTTTTCCAATATAAGAAAAGGGTACTGAAGATTCTCTGTGACCCATATTGATAACGCCACGTTCCTGAATTCTTTTAAGAACAAATGAACTATCTACGTCATCGGCCATTAGACCTGTTGATAAAAAAGAACTCAAAGTAAAGGCTAATAAAGCGAGTTTGTTACTTTTCATGGTTACTATCCTATTTATTTGCGGTTTAAAGTATTTGTAAATTATTATTATTTTTCGGGTTCTTGAAGTATCAATCACCTCCTACAGATATGTTTGAGGCTCTTTG
>JAJRUF010000197.1 GCA_024277935.1 Gammaproteobacteria bacterium | reverse complement strand
GATGAAGGCTTGTTAACAGCTTTTTCCAATGGGGTTGATATACACCGTGCAACAGCGGCTGAAGTGTTTGATGTACCTGTTGACCAAGTAACTACTGATTTACGGCGTTCAGCCAAAGCTATTAACTTTGGTTTGATTTATGGCATGTCTGCTTTTGGTCTTGCCCAACAGTTAGGATTGTCTCGAAAACAAGCCCAGTCATATATAGAATTATATTTTGCTCGCTATCCAGGGGTAAAAAATTATATGGATAATATTCGCGAACAGGCTAAAGAGCAGGGTTATGTTGAAACTTTATTTGGCCGCCGGCTATATTTGCCTGAAATTAACTCTCGTCATGCTGCGCGCAGACAGTATGCAGAACGTACAGCGATTAATGCCCCCATGCAAGGTACTGCCGCTGATATTATTAAAATTGCCATGCTTAATACACATCAATGGTTACAAGATTCTCAATCTGCTGCCAAAATGATTATGCAAGTCCATGATGAATTGGTGTTTGAAGTTGCTGAAGCACAAGTTGAGGTTTTCTCTACCCATATCAATAAAATCATGTGCTCTGCCGCAGAGCTGAATGTCCCATTAATTGTTGATATTGGTGTGGGTAATAACTGGGATGAGGCTCATTAGATTTATGGCTGTGTTTTTTATATTATCTGCTATGCTCAGTAAAGGGCATTACTGAGATGTTGGGTTACGTTTTTTCACTGCACTCAAAAATATAACCCAACTTACACACTGATCACTGAGCTTTCATGCAACAGACTGACAATAAAGAATTAATTAAATTTGTTGAAAAAATGCCCGCTTTTCCCAAAAGTGTGCAGCGAGTTGTACAGCTAACGTCTAATATTAATGCACCGGCGAAAGAAATTGTCAGGGTTATTGAAAGTGATCCTGTTATGACGGTTAAAATATTAAAAGTTATTAATTCGGCTTTTTATGGCTTACCAAAAAAAATCACTTCAATTCAACGTGCTGTTGTGCATATGGGGCTTAATACTATTAAAAACCTGGCATTAAGTGTGGCAGCCATGGGAGTATTAAAACCCACCAATCAAGCGAACTTTAATACTCAGGATTTTTTGCTACACTCACTTACTACTGCCTCTATTTGTCGTCTACTTGCAGAAAAACTTAATGTTAAAGGTTCTGAATGTAGTGATTTCTTTGTTGCTGGTTTAATTCATGATTTTGGCAAAATAGTGTTTGCTGAATTTGACCCTGATAATTTTAAACTTGCACTAGAAAAAAGTGCTGAACAGAATATTCCACTACATCAAGCAGAAACAGAATTTATGGGAATTAATCATGCCCAGGTAGGTAAAATGCTGGCTGAAAAATGGGAGCTTGACCCAGTCTTAATAGAGGCTATTGAGCACCACCATGACAATAGCAACGAACAACGTCTGACAGCTTGTATAGCAATAGCCAACCAGGTAAGTAAAAAGTTACAGTTTGGCTTTTCAGGAAATGGGGTTGTTGAAGAATCCCCAAGTGAAATTATGCCTTATTTTGAAGTGACTTTAGATGACTTAATAATATCTTTAGGCGATTTATCCGCAATAAAGTCTGAAGCGCTTTCATTTATTAACTCTTAAATAAGCTTACGGTTGTAGAGTGGACTTTAGCCCACAGTAAGGAGTATAGCAACAGCTCCTATAGGGGACTAAAGTCCGTGTTACAAGGCCGTCGTGTTTATTTTTAATTACCCAGTCGTTTTATGAAAGGAAAGTGCTATGAAATTTAAGTTTTGGGGGGTGAGAGGCTCAATTTCAACCCCCGGCCCTGCAACCGTTAAATATGGAGGCAATACAACCTGTATAGAAATTAGAACAAATAATAATGAACTAATCATTTTAGATGCAGGAACGGGGATTCACCCTTTGGGACAGGAATTGCTTAAACAACTCCCTGTAACAGCACATATTTTTATTACCCATACTCATTGGGATCACATCCAGGGTTTACCTTTTTTCTCCCCCATTTTTATTCCAGGTAATAATATTAATATTTATGGGGGCTTAGATCCAGTGACTAATGAAGGGATTGAACGTGCCTTAGGGGTACAGCTTCAATATAGCTACTTCCCCATTCGTGAGGCTGAGTTAAATGCCAAAATAGTGTACAACACCATAAAACCAGAACATTCAATTGTCGTAGCAGGAGCTACAATAACCCCGATTTTGCTTAGTCACCCTGTGCTTAATTTTGGTTACAGGGTAGATTGTGATGGTCAATCAATTTTCTTTACCGGAGATTATGAGCCTATCTTTAATATTTATGAACCCGATGACAGTGAATACCAAGAATACCAATCCTTTATTGACCAAAAACAGCAGGAAATAGCCTTAGCAATAAAAGGTGTGGATGCTCTTATTATTGATTCATCCTATACCACTGAAGAATATACGGCTAAAAAAGGTTGGGGGCATGGGACTTATGGTTCTGCCATAAAAATTGCAAATGCTGCCCAGGTAAAAAAATTATTTTTTACGCATCACGAACCCACTCGCACCGATAATCAGCTTGATAAAATTTATCAACAACTTATTAAAAAAAATCCTAATCTGGAATATGAAATAGTATTAGCCAAAGAGGGAATTGATTTTTTTATATAGATTAAGAAAGTTTAATTTTAAAAACCAAACCATTGATCAAGCACCTTATGTATATCATCAACCCCAGTTTTTTTTAATGCTGAAAATAATTGCAAGGTAATTGTAGCATCACTATCTTGTAGTTCTCTTTGTACTTTTAACAGAGTATTTTTTGCTGCGCCATAATTTAATTTATCCGCTTTAGTCAGTAGCATATGCAAAGGCAACTTTGTGTATTCACACCATTCAATCATTTGCATATCAAAATCGGTTAATGGATGGCGAATATCTGAGACTAAGACTATGCCACAAAGGGCATTTCGCTGATGCAAATAATCTTCCATCATTTTATGCCATTGTTTTTTTATTGCTAAAGGTACTTTTGCATAACCATAACCCGGTAAATCAACAAACTTACACCGTTCATTAATTTCAAAAAAATTAAGTAACTGTGTCCGTCCTGGTGTTTTACTTATTCGAGCTAAAGCATTTTGACGCGTTAAGGTGTTTAGAGCACTTGATTTACCGGCATTAGACCTTCCTGCAAAGGCAACTTCCTTTCCCTGGTCTTCAGGCGCTTCATTAACCTTTGATGCGCTCAACATAAATTTGGCTTGATGATAAACTGGATTCATCGAACTCTCGCTTAGAATGTAGAATTCAGCTATTATATAGGCTATCTAAAGAATCAGCCTCAATAAACACTTACTCCTTAGGGGACTATGATGATAAAAAAAATTCTCGTTCTTTCTGTTTCACTCGCACTTTCTACTGTTTCAACAACATCACATGCAGAAGGTAGCATTTCAGCAGGTAAGCTTAAAGCCGCCAGCTGTGCGGGGTGCCATGGCGAAGATGGAAATAGTATGGTGGGATCATTTCCTAAATTGGCAGAGCAACATGCAGGGTACATTGAACAACAACTGTTATCCTTTAAAGCTGGAAGTAGAAATGCACCCATGATGGCTCCCTTGGCAATGGGGCTTGATAAAAAAGATATTAAAGATATAGCGGCTTATTATGCTTCTAAAAAAATATCTAAAAATTTACCCCCGGTATTATTTTCTGACGACGATGATGAAGAAGAAGAAGATACTGAAATAACTGCAGAACAAAAAAAAGCTGAACTTGATGACTTAATTGCTTTAGGGGCTGATATATATAGAAATGGCAACCTTACTACAGAAGTATCTGCATGCATCGCTTGTCATGGGCCCGTAGGAGAGGGAAATAAACCTGCTTTGTTTCCTTCGCTACGAAGACAGCATGCTGACTATTTAATTAAAGCTTTAACTGACTTTAAAAAAGGTGCTCGCAGTAATCAGACTGACAATATTATGCACATGATTTCTAAAAAAATGGATGATAAGGAAATTAAAGCACTTTCTTACTATATCTCAACAATGAAATAAAAGTTATTCCTTAACTAAGGAGCGTGCGTTCCTAAGGGCGAGGGGTATCATATTAAATTAATGGCATCTTTCAGTTTACACTGTTGTCTTGATGTTTTTGTAGGGTGTGCCGACGTTAGGAGGCACATCAAACGAAGTTTAGCAGATGCGCTTCGTTCCTCAGCACATCCTACAATAAACTACAAATTGCCCCCCCTTGATTTCGATTCACTATACATCAAGACTACATGCTTTTATGTTCTTTAAGCTGTGATTAATAGCCATGAACTAAATTTACCAAGTTGAACTATAATATGTATTAAATGTCTTTTAAAACTCGCTACAATTTTTAAACCTACTTTAATCCATCAAATTTACAGAGATCTTTACAATGTTATTAAAAGCAGTGTTCTTTCTATTTCTTTCATTTTCCTCTCTTTCACAAGCTGAATCATTAGGGTATCAAACTTTATCACCAGCTCAGCCCACTCAAAACAAGGATAAAATAGAAGTTATTGAATTTTTTTGGTATGGCTGTCCACATTGTTATCACTTTGAACCGGTATTAGAAAAATGGTTAAAAACCAAACCTGCTAATGTTGAGTTTATTCGTCAGCCAGCAATTTTTAGTTCACTTTGGGGCAAGCATGCAAAAGCTTATTTTGTTGCTGAGGCTTTAGGAGTGGTGGATAAAGTCCATGCTGATTTTTTTGATGCCATTCAAAATAAAAAGCAAAAACTAACTTCTGAAGACCAGTTAGCTAAATTTTTTGTCGCACATGGTGTTGATGAGGCCAAATTTAGAGAAGCTTTTAATTCTTTTTTAGTTGATTCTAAAATGCGCCAAGCTAAAGCTATGGCACCGCGCTATGGTATAACAGGTGTTCCCGCTATTATTATCAATGGTAAATACAAAACAAATGGCCCTCTTGCCAAGTCGCAAGAAAATATGATTAAAGTAATGAATCAATTAATTGAACAAGAAACGCAAGCTAAATAGAACGTACCCATTAACTTATTATTAAATTATAGAGCAGGTGTTCACCTGCTCTAAACCCCCAAGGCTGATTCAATGGGCATATTGAGTAACAAAAATAATCCCGATAAATGGAAAAATAAATATTTTGATTTACTGGATGATAATGAAGAGCTTGAAAAGACACATAAAACTAAAGAAGAACTCCTTTGTAAAACCATCATTCGACTTTCTCTTGCAACAACAGGCTTTAATAAACAGCTAGACCCTCACCTTATTCGCATCCGCAAGCAGTTAAAAAATGGCCTAAAAAGCGAACAACTAAAGTTAGAGTTGGATAAATTTACCAGCGCTTTGATTAGGCTTGAAGATACCGTTGCCGATGACTCATTAACAGATGCAAGTTTACTTTTTGAATTTCTATTTCATCACTTTCCTGAACAAAAAAAAGAAATTCAGTATATTGAAGCGCAGTATGAAAAAAAGAAATATTCAAACTCACAATATTTAATTGTTGCTATCAATGATCTGATTGATAGTATTCAGCATATCGAACCTATTTCTGAGCAAGCTTTAGACTTAAGAGCTCAATCTTTTGATTCCATTGATGTTGAAGCGATTAACAGTCAGCTACAACATTTATTAAATAGCACAGAAATACCTGCTAAATTTGAGGATCAAGCAGAAGCATTAAAACAGAATCTTGCAAACACTCCTTCTCTTACTAGTATTCTTGATGAAACGATTTCACTTTTAGTTAAAATAAAAAAACATCAGCAATCTGAGCAAGAGGAAATGGCACGATTTTTAGGGCAACTAACAGAGCAACTTGCAGAGCTTGGTATTAAAGCTTCAGGCGTAAAATCAACGGCTGATGCAAGGAGTATTAAACGAAATTTACTAGATGAATCTGTTTCATCTCAAATGCTTGAATTACAAAATAGCTCTAAAAGTGCGACTCAACTAGAACCACTAAAACAACTGATACATTCACGTTTAGATAATATTGCTCAACAAATCCAAAAACAACGTAAGCATGAAGAGATTGAGCGTAAAAAAGCAAAACAGGAGTTAGAATCTTTATCCACAAAAATTAATGCAATGAAGCAAGAGTCGTCGGTATTAAACAAAAAACTGATTACTGCTCATCAAAGAGCGATACATGACCCTCTTACAGGGTTGCCTAATCGATTAGCCTATGATGAACGGTTTACAACTGACATGGCTAATTGGAAACGGTATAAAACACCTTTATCCCTACTTATTTGGGATATTGATTTATTCAAAAATATAAATGATACCTTTGGACATAAAGCTGGAGACAAGACGCTGATTTTAATTGCTAAATTGCTATCTCAGCATTGCAGAGAAACTGACTTTGTTTCACGTTTTGGTGGGGAAGAGTTTACCATGCTGCTGTCAAATACAAAGGTGGAATCAGCTTTGGAATCAGCTAATAACATCCGTAAAATTATTGAGAAAACGGCATTTAACTCAAATGGAAAAAAAATCTCCATTACTATTTCTTGTGGTATGACTCAATTAACGAATATGGATACTAGCGAGTCTTGTTTTAATCGGGCTGATAAAGCTTTATATGTTGCGAAAGAGAACGGGCGCAATCAATGCGTAATATTATAATGCAGGAGTTTTGCTTTAGGGGAAGGTAAATATTTCTGGTTTTATTCAATAACAACTTTATTCCGTCCGGTTTCTTTAGCTTGGTACAAAGCCTTATCTGCTCGCATAATTAAATCTTCCATGACATCATTTTTTTTTAAATGTGAAATACCAATTGATACAGTGATTTTACCAATAGATTCACTACTGTTCCTTTTCTTTAGCCGACTGTTTTCTAAGGCTATTCTTATTTGTTCAGCAATTTTAGCTGCTTCTTTGATCGAAGTTTGAGGCATGATAATAGCCAATTCTTCGCCACCATAGCGGGCCGAAAAATGTTGTGGTTGACTATGTTTTTTTAATAAATTTCCAGTAAATTTAAGTACACTATCACCAATTAGGTGTCCATGCGTGTCGTTTACCTTTTTAAAGTGATCTAAATCTAACATAAGCAGGCAAGCCTCATTAGTGTCGGCTTGTTCTATTAAATTATTTAGTGCTTTATCAAATGCACCTCTATTCAGCAAACCTGTTAAAGCATCTGTAGAGGCTGATTCCCTAACTTTTATCAGCTCTGCTCGTAACATGTCCATTTCTTCATTAGCAGAATCTAACTCTTTTTTTAGTGATTGACTTATATTTGCTAACCCTGTTGCTTCAGTCGCAATTTCTGTAATCACTTTTTTTAAGTCACTACTTGTTTGGATTGAAGAAACAGTCGCAGCTTGTTCTTCGAAAACAACGCCGGCATCTGAAGCTTTTTGACTGGTCTCAGAAACAATATTCCGAGTATTAGTAATAAGAACTTCTAGTTCTTGATTCACTTTATCAAAAGATTCCAAAGAATTATTACTAATATATTTGTTATATAGCTTAATTGACAATTCTTTATCAAAAGTTTTACCTTGTTTTAACAGTAAATCAATGGCTACCCTTAACTTGATATTACAGCCTGATACATACTCATAAATAAGTGCGTAGTTTACCGGTGTTGGCAACATTTTTTGGGTTGTTAAGAAGCGTAATATTTGTCTCAAGAAATGAGAGTTTTGATCTTTAGAAAAGTCATATGTAGTAATAATAGACATAGATTTATAAAATAAAACTAAACGGGATACTTAAAGATAGGTTAGTTAATAACTTTCGTCAATATTCTTAGAAAAAAAGATGAAATATTCATCTATCTCTGAAATATGTATCGAAATAGACAGGGTTTAGGCGAGTTGAGGTATGAATATTTTTGTGGTATTATTTTCCACGCATTCTTTTAAAAAAGAAAAGGAAACCATAATGAAAAGTACCATTTTATTTTTATGCCTACTATATGCGTCTCAACCCTACGCAAATTTAATAAATAGAGGCAATGGGTTAATTTATGATTCAAGCCAAAATCTAACCTGGGTTCAAGACCCATTGGCTGCAATTGAAGCAGCTCGCGACCATCCCGGAGATATAGGTAAAACAGCTACCATTACTTTAGCTCCAAATGGTAGAAGTAATTTTGGTGATCCAGCAGTGCTTTATAATTTAAGAGGCATAAACTATTTGGGTTATAGTGATTGGAGGCGGCCCACAACAGTTAGTACAATAACGGGCACAACAACAATAGAAGCAGTACTTGCAGAGCTTACAGGCACAAATGTGGATGGGGAGTTAGCCAACCTATTCAGAGATAATGATACCAGTATTTTTAATAATATTACTGGCCAAGTCTTTTGGGCCGCTAGCCAACAATTAGCTGACCCTGCTCATGGTGTTTTTAGTAACAATGGTGTTTTAATGTACCTTGTCGATAGTAATGAGCAAGTTTTAGTAAACCGGCAAATTGTTCTGGCTTCGGAATGGGCAGTTCGGAGTGGTGATGTTGCGACTATTTCAACGCCAATTCCCCCTTCAATATTTTTATTTATCTCTGGTTTGCTACCCTTTTATATGAAGAACTGCCGAATTTAAAAAATATAATCATTTAGCGGCATAAACTGACAGAATATTAAAGTCCGCTCTACAATTCATAAGCAGTGGCTTTTTAAGAGTACTATTAATTGATGCGATTAATAATCCCTTCCAACTCTTCCAAGCTTGTATAATTAAAAACAAGCTTACCTTTGCCATTTTTTTGATGATTAATAATAACTTTAGCCCCTGTTTTTTCTGTTAATTGTTCTTGTAATCTTAAAGTGTCTGAGTCTTGTTGCTTATGGGTAGGAGCTATATCTACTGCACTGTTTTTAACCAGTTTCTCTGTTGCCCTAACGGTCAGGTTTTGCTTGACTATTTTATTGGCAATTTCAATTTGCTTGTCAATATCGAGAGTCAATAATGCTCTTGCATGCCCCATTTCAATAAGGCCTTTTGATAATAAAGTTTTTACTTCATTAGGTAATTCCAGTAAACGTAATAAGTTAGAGACCATTGCTCTGGATTTACCAACGGCATCAGCAGTCTGTTGATGCGTCATATCAAATTCATCAACCAGTCTTTTTAAGGCTTCCGACTCCTCCAGAGCATTTAAGTCTTCACGTTGAATATTTTCAATCAATGCGATAGCCATCGCTGTTTTATCGTCAATGTCTCTTATAACAACCGGAATTTCCTGTAAAGCGGCTAATTGCGAAGCTCTCCAGCGGCGTTCTCCTGCAATAATTTCATACTTTTCTGCTGCTATTAATCTAACAACAATAGGCTGTATAACACCCTGAGCTTTAATTGAATCCGCTAACTCTTGCAAAGCTTCTGGATCTATATCTTTTCGAGGCTGATATTTTCCGCGTTGCAAAAATTCAATGGGTAAGGAGTGTAAAGCTTGGTTTTTTTCTTTTTCTACGGGCGTAATATCCCCTAAAAGAGCATTTAACCCTCGACCTAGTCCCCGTTTTTTTACTGCCATGTTATTTTTTCTCTTCTTTTCTAATCATTTCGCCTGCCATTGCGATATAAGCAACAGCACCTCGAGATTTTTTATCATATTGAATAATGGGTAAGCCATGACTGGGAGCTTCTGCCAGGCGTACATTTCTTGGAATACAGGTTCTAAAAACTTTATCGCCAAAGTATTCCTGCAATTGCTCTGAAACATCTTTGGTCAAACGGCTTCTATTATCAAACATGGTTCTTAAAATACCTTCAAGATGTAGCCCAGGGTTAACACTATCTCGAATATTTTTTAAGGTCGTCATTAATGCTGAAAGGCCTTCCAAGGCATAATATTCACACTGCATAGGAATTAATACACTATCTGCTGCGACCATAGCATTTAAAGTCAGCATATTTAATGAAGGTGGGCAGTCAATCAAAATATAATCATATTCAGGCTTAATTTGTAATAATGCATCTGCAAGCTTTCGCTCTTTATTTTTTGTATTCATTAAATGCACTTCTGCAGCAGTCAAATCAGAATTACCAGGGATAATATCAAATTCTATCTCTGAATTTTTGACAATAATTTCTGATGCAGGGACTTCTTCTAATAATAATTCACAGCTTGAGTATTCAACCTCTTCTTTGTCTACACCGCAACCCATCGCAGCATTACCTTGAGGATCCAGGTCTATAAGTAATACTTTACGGTTTGCCGATGCTAATGTTGCAGCTAGGTTTACACTCGTTGTAGTTTTACCTACGCCACCTTTTTGATTGGTAATGGCAATAACTTTACCCATGATCAGCAACTCCTTCGATTTTAATTAAACACCTTTTTGCTTTAACTTCTGGAACAGTCAGTTGAATAACAGAATAAGGTGTCGTCAGTGCACTCATTTCTACAGTATCTGGCTGTTGCCCTTTCATTGCGAGTAAAATGCCTGAAGGTGCGATTAAATGTTTAGTTAAGTCCACAATATCTTGTAAGCTGGAAAAGGCTCGCATTGTAACCGTTGAAAATAACAGCCTGGGGTGAAAGCTCTCAACTCGACAATGCTGGATACTCACATTAGTCAGTTTTAGCTCTAAAATAGCCTGTTGGACAAAGCGTGTTTTTTTTGAGTTTGAATCAAGCAAAACAAATTCAATATCAGGTGAAAAAATTGCCAAAGGTATCCCTGGTAACCCGGCTCCTGTACCTATATCAGCCACAAGATTCCCATGGAGATAAGGTAAAACTGTCAAGCTATCCAGTATATGCAGCCTAGCCATATCCTCTCTAATACGCACAGCAGTTAAATTATAAGCTTTATTCCATTTTTCAATCAGCTTTATAAATTTAATAAGTTTGTCTAACTGTGCTTCATCACTTTTTATATTAAGTTCCTGTAAACCCTGTTGCAATATTTTCTGACAATTTTCCATTATGCAGATTTCTTTTTTAAATGAACTAGCAGTAGGGATATTGCCGCTGGGGTAATACCGGGAATACGAGACGCCTGACCTAATGTTTCTGGTTTTTGAGTTAATAATTTTTCACTCACCTCATTAGATAAGCCAGAAACTTTACTGTAATCTTCATTAATAGGCAACTTCAAGTGATTATAACGTTTAGTTCGGTTGATTTCTGTTTGTTGTCTTTCAATGTAGCCGGCATATTTAGCTTGTATTTCAACTTGCTCAGCAACTTGAGCGTCAATATTACCTATTTCTGCAAAAGACAGTAAATTATCAACATCAACTTCTGGCCGGTGTAATAGAGCAAACATACTGGCTTCTTTTTTTAATTCTTTACCCCATAAATTTTCGGCTTGTTGAGCTTGTTCAGTCCCTGCTCTTACCCATTTTTTACTCAATTGGTTTTGTAACTGAGCAATAGATTCACGCTTTATTTCAAATGTTTGCCAGCGATTATCATCAACCAAGCCTAGTTCTCTACCTTTTTCTGTTAGCCTTAAATCAGCATTATCTTCTCTTAATAATAAACGGTATTCTGCACGACTGGTAAACATGCGGTAAGGTTCTTCTGTGCCTAGGGTGATAAGATCATCAATCATTACTCCGATATAAGCCTCATCACGTTCTGGACACCAACTTTCCAACCCCTTAACTTGTCTGGCAGCATTTAAGCCAGCAATTAAGCCTTGTGCCCCAGCTTCTTCATAGCCCGTTGTTCCATTTATTTGGCCGGCAAAAAACAGGCCATTCAGATGTTTGGTTTCTAGTGATGATTTTAAATTAATAGGGTTAAAATAATCATATTCAATTGCATACCCAGGGCGAATAATGACGGCATTCTCAAACCCCAACATGGACTGTACAAATTGATATTGAATATCGAATGGCAAGCTGGTTGAAATACCATTTGGGTATATTTCATGGGTCTTTAAACCTTCAGGTTCAACAAATATTTGATGAGAATCTCTATCAGCAAAACGCACCACTTTATCCTCAATTGATGGGCAGTAGCGAGGGCCAACACCATCAATAATTCCGGTGTACATAGGCGAACGATCCATTCCTGAACGAATAATATCGTGAGTACGGCTGTTAGTCCGAGTGATATGACAGGGAATTTGTTGTGGGTGCTGTTCCTTAGAACCTATAAATGAAAATACAGGTAGCTGACTATCACCTGGCTGAACTTCAAGCTTGGTGAAATCAATACTTCTGCCATCAATTCTAGGAGGGGTGCCTGTTTTTAAGCGGTCAACTTGAAAAGGTAACTCGCGTAAGCGGTCGGCTAAAGCGATTGATGCAGCTTCACCTGCTCTGCCACCTGCATAGCTCTCAAGTCCAATATGAATGAGCCCGCCTAAAAATGTACCTGTTGTTAACACCACAGCTTTAGCAGAAAAATTTAGCCCCATCTGAGTTTTAACACCTACGATTTTATCGCCTTCCACTATAAAATCAGAGACAGTTTGCTGGAATAAGGTGAGATTATCTTGGTTTTCTAAGGTATAGCGAATAGCCTGTTTGTATAAATTACGGTCTGCCTGAGCGCGAGTAGCTCTTACCGCTGGCCCCTTACTTGCATTTAAAGTTCTAAACTGGATACCCGCTTTATCAGCAGCTTGAGCCATTGCACCACCTAGCGCATCAATTTCTTTAACTAAATGGCCTTTACCAATACCTCCAATAGCGGGGTTACAGCTCATTTGTCCTAAAGTATCGATATTTTGGGTAAGGAGCAGTGTTTTTACACCTACCCGAGCAGAAGCAAGTGCGGCTTCAGTACCTGCATGGCCACCACCGATGATAATAACGTCAAAATTTTTCTGGAAGTTCACAGCAATTCTATGTTCAAATAAACAAGCTATATTAATAGTATATGCTGATTAATCCAATTTATTTAAGGTGTTTATATGAAAAAAACAAAGAAATCAAAGAGATTAGCTGAAAATCTAGTTAAAAACCCCGTTGCCAAGTTTGCTTATCAATTTAATAAAGCAAAAATTTATAAAGATAAAACTAAATATCAGCGAGCTTCTAAGCATAAAGGGAAGGAGCCTTTTCCAATATTACTTTCAATAGTATTGGAAAAGGTTCCTTCCCTTTTTTAAATTTTTTCAGTCTTTCTGTCGATTAAAGCTTGTTCTTACTCACTTAAGCGCTCAATCATACTTTCAGCTTGTTTGGCAAATTTCTTTAACTCACCACTCTTGATAGTTTCTATAGGAATAACAATAGCAGAATCTAAATCAGTATAAATAAGAACATATTCTTTTGAATATTCTACTCTTAACATATCTTTCCAGGGTGTCTTGTGTTTGCCGCCAGGTGATTTTTCAGCCAAATATTCAGGTTCTATTTTTAGTGAGTGCAATCCAAAAATATCAGCCTTTTCTTTATCTGTATATTTTTCAAGAAACTGCCTGCGCATATCCATTTTCATTGCGTAAGGCGAAAAAATCCCCCAGCCAACAGCTAACAGTACAATATAAGCGGTTGTCATCATATCGGCATAATAGATGTAATAAAACAAGCCAATCAGTAACATAATGCCAGGGACAAACATTTTATGTTTGCGGAGGCTTTTTTGTAATTCGATATTGTTTTTTAAGCATAGCTCATTAAAATGAACCAAATCTTTTTCACGGAATAAGTACTCTATTTCAAACATATTTATTTTAATTATTTTGTGATAGTTAAATAAAGAGAGTGATATTAACGCTCTCTTTCTAAATTATAGGGGGCATGGTTGAAGTAAATTGTAACTTACCCTTTTGTTTCAGTAACAATAATATCAATACCGTTACTCTTCAATCGTTTTTTTAGAATAGCAATTTGAGATGAGCTTCTAAAAGGCCCCATTTTTACTCTATTCCAAACAACACTTCCAATTGTTGCTTTTTCCACTCTTGATTCTATCCCAATTAAGGCTAGTTTTGCTCTTAATTTATCAGCATCAGTAAAATTACGAAAAGACCCTGCTTGTACATTATATTGACTAGCCTTTCTTTTACCTAGGTGCTCCTCTCGGCGACGAGTATTAATTTCATAATCAGGGATGATAACTTCAGTCTCTGGAAGTATGGTATAAAAATCATACCGAGGTTCTTGTATCACCTTATTCTGATGCTTTGGCTTTGGCTTTGGTTTTGTTGAAGCCGCAATGGTTTGTTGCTTTACTGTTGCTTGTTTTGGGCTAGTGCTTTTTAAAAAGAATAAAAAGATGGTAAAAACAGCTATTAACAAAGCAATTAACAGCCACTTCCACCAAGCAACGGTATTTTGTTGAGGCTTTCTTCTGGTAGAAGTTGCTCTATTTTTATAATCACGGGCCATTACATTGACTCAGGCGTATTAATATTTAATAAAGATAAACCATTTGAAAGCACTTGTTTAGTCGCACAAATTAGGTTAAGCCTAGCATTTCTAAGTGCTTCGTTTTCTACTAAAAACTGGTGTGCATTATAATAAGTGTGAAAGCTTGTTGCTAATTCACGTAGGTAGTTAATTAATAAATGAGGCTCATATTGCAATGCTGCTTTTTCAAGCACTTCAGGATATTTTGATAAAATAGTAATCAGTGCTAATTCGTGTGATTCATTCAGTTTGTTTAGGTTTTTCATACCTAAATTTAAATTTCTATTTAAACCTTTCTCATCAAGTTGGCGCAAAACACTGCATACTCGAGCATGAGCATATTGCACATAGAAAACTGGATTCTCATTGGTTTTGGAGGTGGCCAGTTTTAGGTCAAAATCCATGTGTTGTTCAGATTTTCTCATCACATAAAAAAAGCGAGCGGCATCAGTTCCTACCTCACTACGCAGTTGCCGTAAAGTAACAAACTCTCCAGAACGAGTCGACATAGGGACTTTTTCTGTTCCTCGATATAAAATTGCAAATTGCACTAATAATACTTTAAGCTTGGACTCATCTGCACCTAGAGCCAGCATTGCTGCTCTAACTCTAGGGATGTACCCGTGGTGGTCAGCTCCCCAGATATTAATAATTTGATCAAAGCCACGATCAAGTTTATTCATGTGGTAAGCAATGTCAGATGCGAAGTAAGTTGACTGACCATTATCTCGCACAACCACTCTGTCCTTTTCATCGCCAAGACGGCTTGAGGCAAACCAGGTAGCCCCCTCTTTTTTATAAAGGTAGCCACCATCATCCAACCTTTGTAGTGCATCTTTTATCGAGTGATCTTCCATTAAGCTACGCTCAGAAAACCATTCTTGATAAGTGACACCAAATTCTTCTAAGTCATCTTTGATGTCGTCAAGGATGACATTTAGCCCTGCCTGAAATAAGTCTCGATAGAGAGAGTCACCTAATAAAGTTTTGGCTCTAACAATAAGCGCATCAATATGTAGCTCTTTATCTCCACCATGAGGTTCATCAGCAGGAATATCTTCAATAACAAGTTCTGCAGGGTGGCGATATTCATTACCGGTATTGTTGTGAATATTGAAGGCAATATCTCTGATATATTCACCTCGATAACCATTACAAGGAAATGTAACAACCTCTCCGCACTCTTCTAAATATCGCAACCAAATGCTTACCGCTAAAATATCCATTTGGCGACCCGCATCATTGACATAGTATTCCTTGGAAACATCAAACCCAACGGCTTGCAATAGGTCTGCTACGGCTGAACCGTACGCGGCTCCGCGACCGTGACCTACATGAAGTGGCCCGGTAGGGTTCGCAGAAACAAATTCAACTTGAACTTTTTCCCCTGCTCCAATTTTACTTGAGCCGTAATTTCTTCCTGCAGTATGGATTTGTTCAATAATTTGAAACTGAGAGTCAGGGGAGATGAAAAAATTTATAAACCCAGGCCCAGCGATTTCAACTTTAGCAATAGCGGGGTCGCTAGGTAATAAAGAAATGATTTTTTCAGCAAGTTGGCGAGGGTTTGTTTTAACGGGTTTTGCCAGGGATAGTGCCAAGTTAGTTGCAAAATCACCGTGCCGAGAGTCTTTTGTACGTTCAATAATAATCTGAGGAGCTATTTCTTGGTCTAAAATGGCTTCCGATTTTAGACAGGTAATCGCGTGTTGTAGCAATGTTTCCAGCTTTTGTTTCATTATTTTAAAAGGATGAAAGAACAACAAACCCGATATTATCCATGAAATTTCACTATTTCGCCAATACTGTACAATTAAAAGTTTCAGTGGTTAGTTAAAGTGAAGTGTGATTATTTGTAGTGATGAGGGATTTGAACTTGCTTTAATAATAGCTGAAAGATATAATTCTCAGGCTATAAGCTGTGGACTCGAACGTGGCAAAAAAATCTAACTATTCAACTATACATAAAATATTACTAATGCAAGTTTCGGTTGCTATTAGTGTAAGCATTGGTTTTTTAGTTTATGGAGGAGAAAGCTGGGCTATTTCATCAATTATTGGTGGGCTAACTGCTTTTTTACCCAATTTGTATTTTGCTTACCGAGTTTCTGTAGCTAATGGAGAGAGTGCAAAAAAAATTGTACAATCATTTTATAGTGGCGAATCAAGAAAAGTCTTGATGACATGTGCGCTGTTTGCAATAGCCTTTCAGGTGCCAGGATTACTAATTTTTCCTTTAATGGCTTGCTTTGTATGCGTACTATCAGTTTTTTGGCTTGCGTTAATTTTATTTGCGCAAGATTTTGAATATAAGAGTGTGAGAGAAGATGGCTAGTGAAGGCGGTTCTACAGGGTATATTGTTCACCATTTAACACCATTGTCGGTAGGTGGAGGTTTTTGGACATTACATTTAGATACCTTATTCTTTTCAGCAGTTCTAGGTGCGTTGTTTATTTGGTTTTTTAAATCTGTCGCCGAAAAAGTGACAACAGGTGTACCTGGACTGGCACAGAATTTTGCAGAGATGATGATCGAATTTGTTGACCAGCAAGTAAAAGATACATTTCATGGTGAAAGTAAGTTGATTGCGCCGCTTGGCTTAACTATTTTTTGCTGGGTCTTTCTATGGAATATGATGGATTTATTACCGGTAGATTTGCTATCAATAATTAGCTCATTAATGGGGGTTGAATATTTACGTGTTGTTCCCAGTACAGACTTAAATGCGACTTTTGCACTCTCTATTAGTGTTTTTATATTAATTATTTTTTACAGTATTAAAATAAAAGGTGTCTTCGGTTTTGCTAAAGAGTTGACCTGTACACCTTTTGGCCCTTGGATGATGCCTTTTAACTTACTGTTAAAAGTTGTTGAGGAAATAGCAAAACCAATTTCTTTAGCACTTAGGCTTTTTGGTAATTTATATGCTGGTGAGCTTATTTTTATACTTATCGCTCTACTGCCTGCATTCCTGCAGCCATTTTTAAGTTTTCCTTGGGCGATTTTTCACATTTTAATCATTGTATTACAGGCTTTTATCTTCATGGTACTTACCATTGTTTATTTAAGCATGGCACACGAAGATCATTAATTCTTTTTTAACTTTAAATATATAACAATACTTTCGGAGGTATTATGGAACTTGCAGCGTTAATTGCAGATGTACAAGGTTTAACAGCCATTGCGGTTGGTCTTATTCTTGGTATGGGAGCTGTTGGTACAGCGATTGGTTTTGGTTTGTTAGGTGGTAAATTCCTTGAAGGTGCTGCACGTCAACCAGAATTAGTGCCTATGCTACAAGTAAAAATGTTCATCGTTGCGGGTCTATTGGATGCGGTAACTATGATTGGTGTTGGTATGGCATTATTTTTTACATTTGCTAACCCATTCCTATCTGCAGTCACATCGGCAGCTGGTTAACAAGTCATTTTTATTCAATAGCAATAAGGGGAATACCGTGAGTATCAATGCTACTCTGATCGGTCAAATGATCACATTTACACTGCTAGTATGGTTTACCATGCAGTACGTGTGGCCACCGCTAATTGAAGCTCTGGAAGAGCGTAAGAAGAAAATTTCTGAAGGCCTTGCTGCCGCTGAACAGGGTGAAGAAGATATCAAGTTAGCTAAGAAGAAAGCAGCTAACTATCTTAAAGAGGCTAAAGCTGAATCTGCAAATATTATTGCTCTCGCGCAAAAGCGTGCTAATGAAGTTGTTGAAGAATCAAAAGACACTGCCAAACTGGAAGGTGAAAAAATGATTGAATTAGCAAAGTCTCAAATTGAACAAGAGATGCAACAAGCAAAAGAAAATTTGCGTAAGCAAGTTTCTTCATTAGCACTAAAAGCTGCTGAACAAATTTTGCAAGCAGAAGTTGATAAAGCAAAACATAAAGATATTCTTAGCAAAGCGTCTAGTCAGTTAGGGTAAGTATAATGAGTGAATTATCAACATTGGCGAGACCTTATGCTGAAGCTGTTTTTAAAATAGCAGTAGAAAGCAAGTCGGCCAATGAATGGTCTAATATGCTGGAGTTTTTATCTGTTGTAATACAAGATAAAGAAGTCGCTACAATTATCGTTAATCCTAAAGTGAGTCAAGATAAACTGACTCAATTATTATTAGATATTTGTCAGGATCAATTAACAAAAGATGGTGCGAACTTTCTAAAGTTACTGGTTCAAAATGGTCGGCTAATATTGGCACCTCAAATCGCTGAGCTTTATGAGTCTTATAAAGCTGATCACGAAGGTTATGTCGATGTTGAAGTCATTAGTGCTTATGCTTTATCTAAAGAAGAGCAGAATAAATTTGCAAAGGTGCTGGAAAAAAAATTGGACAAAAAAGTTCACATTACAACATCAGTTGACAAAACTTTAATTGGTGGTTTTCTTGCAAAAGCAGGAGATACAGTAATTGATGGGTCCACAAAAGGCCAGCTTCAACAATTAGCTAAAAAACTCTAGCATTCCGTTATGGACTACTAAATTAGGGTGTAAAAATAAATATGCAATTAAATCCATCTGAGATCAGTGATCTGATTAAAAAGAAGATTGAGACTTTTGACGTTACTGTCGAAGCTCATACAGAAGGTACCGTAGTCAGTGTGACTGATGGTATTGTTAGAGTACATGGTCTTTCTGAAGCGATGCAGGGTGAAATGCTGGAATTTCCAGAAAACACTTATGGTATGGCTCTTAACTTAGAAAGAGATTCTGTCGGTGTGGTAATGCTCGGTGCATACCAACATATTACAGAAGGCGATACAGTCAAATGTACTGGAAAAATTTTAGAAGTACCTGTTGGTGAAGCCTTATTAGGCCGCGTTGTTGATGGCCTAGGTAATGCCATTGATGGTAAAGGGGCTATAGAAACAACTCAAAGTTCACCTGTTGAAAAAATTGCACCGGGGGTAATTGCCAGACAGTCAGTAGACCAGCCTGTGCAATTGGGTTTGAAATCAATTGATTCTATGATTCCTGTTGGTCGAGGTCAACGTGAATTAATTATTGGTGATAGACAAACAGGTAAAACAGCCATTGCAGTAGATGCCATTATTAATCAAAAAGGTACGGGGGTTAAATGTATCTATGTGGCTATCGGTCAAAAACGTTCATCAATTGCTAACGTTGTACGAAAGCTAGAGGAGCATGATGCATTAGCTCATACTATTATTGTAGTGGCGTCTGCCTCAGAAGCTGCGGCACTTCAATTCATTGCTCCTTACACCGGATGTTCAATGGGTGAATACTTTAGGGATAAAGGTGAAGATGCGCTAATTATTTATGATGATTTAACTAAACAAGCATGGGCATATCGTCAAATGTCACTATTGCTTCGTCGCCCACCTGGTCGTGAAGCATATCCAGGTGATGTTTTCTATATTCACTCACGTTTATTAGAAAGAGCATCTAGAATTAATGCAGCTGAGGTTGAAAAGCTAACGGGTGGTAAAGTAAAAGGTAAAACAGGCTCTTTAACTGCTTTACCCATTATTGAGACTCAAGGTGGTGATGTATCAGCATTCGTACCGACTAACGTGATTTCGATTACTGATGGGCAAATCTTCTTAGAGTCTGATTTATTCAACTCGGGTATTCGCCCTGCCGTTAATGCTGGTTTGTCTGTATCGCGTGTAGGTGGTGCTGCTCAAACTAAAATCATTAAGAAGTTAGGGGGAGGTATTCGGCTTGATTTAGCTCAGTATCGTGAATTAGCTGCATTTGCTCAATTTGCATCTGATTTAGATGAAAGTACACGCAAGCAAATTGAACGTGGACAACGTGTAACAGAGCTGATGAAGCAGGATCAGTATTCTCCTATGTCGGTTGCTGAAATGGGTGTTTCTCTACATGCTGCCAACGAAGGTTTTCTTGATGATCTGGAGGTCGCTAAAGTGCGTGATTTTGAAGCTGCTTTACAATCATATATGAAGTCTGAACAAACTGATTTAATGCAAAAAATCAATGATACAGGTGACTATAGTGATGAAATTAAGAAGAGCATTCAAGCGGCAATAGAAGCTTTTATTAAAACAAGTAGCTGGTAAGGGGCTTCTTATGGCTGTTGGTAAAGAAATACGCACCCAGATATCGAGTATTAAAAATACTCAAAAAATCACTCGAGCAATGGAAATGGTTGCTGCGAGTAAAATGCGTAAAACAAAAGACAGAATGCAGGCAACACGCCCTTACTCAAAAAAGATAAGCCAGATTATTAGGCATCTGGCTCATGCTAACCCTGAGTACAAGCACCCTTTTCTAGTGGCGCGTGAAGTTAAGCGTATCGGTGTTATTGTTGTAACATCTGACCGTGGTTTATGTGGAGGGTTGAATTCAAATTTATTCAGAACCATACTTAAAGATTTAGCGGCATGGGAAAAAGATAAGATTGAAGTTGATATTTGTACTATTGGTACAAAAGGGAGTAGCTTTTTTGCGGGTATCAATGCAAACCTTGTTGCACAAATTGGTAAACTAGGGGATACGCCACATCTTGACGATATAGTCGGTATTATTAAAGTCATGCTAGATTCTTATAGCAATGGTTCCATTGATGAGCTGTATGTTGTTAACAATGAATTTGTTAACACAATGACCCAAAACCCAACCGTTGAGAAGTTAATACCTGTTGTTGCAACGGAATTAGAAGATGATGCTGAAGATCACTTTGGAAATAAACATTGGGATTATTTATATGAACCTGATGCCAAAGAAGTGTTAGATACATTATTAACTCGCTATATTGAGTCAATAGTTTATCAAGGTTTAGTTGAAAATAATGCCTGTGAGCAGTCAGCTAGAATGGTTGCAATGAAGAGTGCTTCTGATAATGCCGGTAATATTATTGATGAACTGCAACTTGTTTATAACAAGGCTAGACAAGCCGCTATCACACAAGAAATATCAGAAATTGTTGCTGGTGCTGCTGCTGTTTAGTACAGCCGATAGCTAACGAATATAGATTTAGAGAGGACGAAAATGAGTAATGGTAAAATCGTTCAGATTATCGGAGCGGTCGTCGATGTGGAGTTTTCACGCGAAGATTTGCCTAAGGTATATGACGCATTAAATGTTGACAATAAAGGTTTAACATTAGAAGTTCAGCAACAGATTGGCGACGGTGTCGTTCGTACTATTGCAATGGGAACAACGGATGGTTTGAGTCGTGGATTGGCAGTAAGCAATTCAGGTGAAGCCATTAAAGTGCCTGTAGGTCAAAAAACTTTAGGACGTATTATGGACGTTCTAGGTGAGCCTATTGATGAAAAAGGCCCTATTGGTGAAGATGAAAAATGGGTGATCCACCGTGATGCACCTGCTTACGACGAACAAGCCCCAGCTAATGAATTATTAGAAACAGGTATTAAAGCTATTGACTTGGTTTGTCCGTTCGCTAAGGGTGGTAAAGTGGGGCTGTTTGGTGGTGCGGGTGTGGGTCAAACAGTCAACATGATGGAGCTTATTCGTAACATTGCGATTGAGCACAGTGGTTTCTCTGTATTTGCGGGTGTTGGAGAACGTACTCGTGAGGGTAACGATTTCTATCACGAAATGACAGATTCAAATGTTATCGATAAAGTATCATTAGTTTACGGTCAAATGAATGAGCCACCTGGAAACAGGTTGCGTGTTGCTTTGACTGGATTGACAATGGCAGAGTACTTTCGTGAAGAAGGGCGTGATGTATTATTCTTTGTTGATAATATTTATCGTTATACACTTGCGGGGACTGAAGTATCAGCGTTATTAGGCCGTATGCCATCAGCGGTAGGTTACCAGCCTACATTAGCTGAGGAAATGGGTGTATTGCAAGAGCGTATTACTTCAACAAAAACAGGTTCAATTACCTCTATTCAGGCTGTTTATGTACCTGCGGATGATTTAACCGATCCATCACCTGCTACAACTTTCGCGCATTTAGATGCGACAGTGGTATTATCCAGACAAATTGCTGAATTAGGTATTTATCCTGCGATTGATCCATTGGATTCAAGTAGCCGTCAGCTAGATCCTTTAGTGATTGGTCAAGAGCACTATGATGTTGCTCGTGGCGTACAAGGTATTTTGCAACGTTATAAAGAGTTGCGCGATATTATCGCAATTTTAGGGATGGATGAATTATCAGAAGAAGATAAGTTAACAGTAACTAGAGCACGTAAAGTGCAACGTTACTTATCTCAACCATTCTTTGTTGCTGAAGTCTTTACTGGCTCTCCAGGTAAGTATGTATCCCTAAAAGATACAATCGCTGGATTTAAAGGTATTATTGAGGGTGAATACGATAGCCTTCCTGAACAAGCTTTCTATATGGTTGGTAGTATTGATGAAGCAGTTGAGAAAGCGAAAGGAATGTAATCCTTTTTAGGAGATATTATGACCATGACCGTACATGTTGATATAGTGAGTGCAGAGAGTGAAATTTTTTCGGGCTTAGCAGAAATGGTATTTGCACCCGCTGAGCTTGGTGAGGTAGGTATTGCTCCACGACATGCTCCATTAATTACAAAGCTTCTTCCTGGTGAGGTACGGGTTAAAGTTAGTGCTACAGAAACTCAAGAGTATTATGTTTCTGGCGGAATATTAGAAGTACAACCGCATTTAGTCACTGTCTTGGCAGATACTGCCATTAGGGCAACTGATATTGATGAGGCCTCAGCATTAGAAGCTAAGGCAAAAGCAGAAGAAATGTTATCCGATAAATCTGGGAAAATTGATTTTGCTAAAGCACAGGCTGAATTAGCGCAAGCAATGTCGCAGTTAAGAACTTTGGATCGTTTAAGAAAGCGAGGCAAATAGTTTTTATTGTTATACTTCGCGCGGTCATGACTGCGGATTTCTAAGCACTGAATTTTTGCCGATAGCTGCGTTGCTGAAACAGTTGCGTAGCTTGCTATGCGCCTGTTTCATCGCCTTGCTATCGACAAAAATCAGCAGCTTATAAATTCCGCATCCGTGACTGCGCGAAGTATAGTCATAAAAAAGCCCGATTATGTGTAAACATTTTCGGGCTTTTTTATGCATGTACTATAATCAAAACAGATTGTAGCTCTGCAATATTTTGTCAAGATTTATTAGATCAAGCAGTGGTAGGTTTATAAACATGATTTATTATTTACCAACTAAATAATTTTATAAGGAAGGAACATGGATATTAAAACAATTATTTTAGCAGCTGGGCAAGGAACGCGTATGCGTTCATCAAAACCAAAGGTATTACATAAAGTAGCAGAAAAAGCCTTACTGGAGCATGTATATGATACTAGCGCTCAACTAGAAAATAACTCAATTGTAATTGTTTATGGCCATGGTGGAGAGTTAGTTAAGGAACAATTAAATTATTTAGATGCAAATTGGGTTGAACAAAAACAACAATTAGGAACAGGGCATGCTGTACAACAAGCAGAGAGTTTTATCAGAGACAGTGATAAAGTTCTTATTTTATATGGTGATGTGCCTCTATTAAAAAATTCAACCATAGAAAAACTACTTGATAATGTTACGCCAGATTCAATAGGATTACTAACGGTGGAACTTGATGACCCCAAAGGGTATGGCCGAATAGTAAGAGCAGAAGATGGGTCTGTATTAAAAATTGTGGAAGAAAAAGACACCAATGCTGACGAAAAACTAATTACTGAAGGCAATACAGGAATTATCGCTACCCCAGGTAATTTACTAAAACAATGGTTATCTAAACTGCAAAATTCGAATGCTCAAAATGAATTTTACTTGACCGATGTGATTGAAATGGCAGTAAAAGATGGTGTTCAAGTAATAACAAATCAAGCTGTCAGTATGGATGAAGTATTAGGTGTTAATGATCGCAGTCAGTTAGCTTATTTAGAACGTGCTTATCAATTAAAACAAGCTCAAAATTTAATGCTTCAGGGTGTTAGCTTAAGAGACCCTTCAAGAATAGATGTTAGAGGAAAATTTACAAGTATTGGGCAAGATATAGAGATTGATATTAACGTAATATTTGAAGGTACAAACAGTATTGGTAATAATGTTGTTATTGGTGCTAATAGTATTATAAAAAATGCTGTTATTGGTGATGATGTAGAGATCTTGGCAAATTGCATTATTGAAGATGCAACAGTCGGCTCCCGAAGTCGTATAGGCCCTTTTGCTAGATTAAGACCGCAAGCAGAATTGGCAAGTGATGTACATATTGGTAATTTTGTAGAAATTAAAAAATCAACAATTGCAATGGGAAGTAAAATAAATCACTTAAGTTATATTGGTGATGCCACTATTGGTAGTAAAGTTAATGTTGGTGCAGGGACAATTACCTGTAATTATGATGGTGTAAACAAGTTTAGAACAGTTATTGAGGACGGTGCTTTCATTGGCTCTGACACACAATTAATCGCCCCTGTAACTGTAGGTAAAGGGGCTACTATTGGAGCCGGCTCTACTGTTACTAAAGATACTAAAGAAAATATGCTAACCTTATCACGAGCTAAACAAATCACCATTAAAGGTTGGCAAAGGCCTGTAAAAGTAAAATAATATCTGATGGGTACAAGTTAAATGGTCTGTAGTATTAACCTTGTAGCTTGAAAGATATTGTTTTAATAATCAAATTGAAGGGGCTTGTTTTCTATTTATTACTTAAAACAAGCTCTGAAACTTTAGTTAATATTTAATAACCCTCACTTTTCAGGTAAAATCACCTGTTTTGCCTGTCGTCTTATGTCTACCCTAATTAAAAGCAGTCAACTCTACATAAACATTATTAACACGATTAATGAATGGGTGGGTAAAACTATCTCATGGTTAGCTTTAGCCATGGTTATGACTACCTTTATTATTGTTATCCTCCGGTATAGCTTTGATCTTGGGTGGGTTGCATTACAGGAATCTGTTTCATATATGCATACCATTATTTTTATGTTGGGTAGTGCATATACCTTAAAGCATAATGCACACGTCAGAGTGGATATACTTTATCAACGATGCACTCCAAAAATCCAAGCATGGATTGACTGTCTTGGTACTCTATTTCTGCTGATTCCAGTGACAGTTTTTATTATATGGAGTAGTTGGGGCTATGTAGCAGATTCATGGGCCATTCATGAAAGTTCAAGAAATTCAGGAGGCTTACCCGGTATCTACCTATTAAAATCGACTATTATTGTAATGGCGGGACTGCTCATATTACAAAGTATTTCTCTGTTTTTACAAAACCTGTTAATTGCTTTAGGCTTAACTGAGGAGATGGTTTAAATGGATAGTTATTTAGCTTTATGGATGTTTGCCGCTGTTTTTATCGTACTTTTAACGGGATTTCCTGTTGCCTTTGCTTTAAGTGGAACCGCACTAGCATTTGCCACTATTGGTCTGCAATTTGATGTGTTTGATGCTGCTTTTTTAAATGCCATGCCTAATCGTTTATTTGGCATTATGAGCAACCAAACACTAATGGCAGTGCCCTTGTTTGTTTTTATGGGTGTTATGCTTGAACGTGCCAAAATTGCAGAAGATTTGTTAGAGTCTATTGCTAAATTATTTGGCTCATTACGGGGTGGACTGGGTATCGCAGTCTTAATAGTGGGAATGTTAATGGCCGCTAGCACGGGAATTGTAGGGGCAACGGTTGTCACTATGGGCTTAATATCTTTACCTACTATGATACGCAATAACTACAGCCCTTCAATTGCTTGTGGAGTCATTTGTGCTTCAGGAACTTTGGGGCAGATTATCCCTCCCTCAATTGTGCTGGTTTTATTGGGTGATGTTATTTCCTCGGCTTACCAACAAGCTCAATTAGATATGGGGATTTTTTCACCTGAAACAGTTTCGGTGGGTGATTTATTTGCAGGTGCTTTACTGCCAGGTATGGGCTTGGTTTTTATGTATTTGCTATACATTATTATCACGGCATGGCTTTCACCTAACTCAATGCCAGCCCCTGAAAAAATAAAGAGAGAAAAGGGTTTTTATCTTAGTGTCTTAAAAAGCCTTGCAGCCCCCTTATTACTTATATTTTCAGTACTTGGGTCAATTATGGGTGGCTTGGCAACACCAACAGAGGCCGCATCTGTTGGGGCTATGGGGGCTATTGTATTGGCTTTTTTTAAGCAACAACTGAGTTTAAATACTTTACAAGCCGTGATGCAAAATACCACGCGAGTGACTAGTATGGTGTTTATGGTTTTAATTGGAGCTGCTTTATTTTCTTTAGTCTTTCGAGGCTTTGAAGGTGACGAGTTAATCACTGGCTTATTATTAGATTTACCGGGTGGTAAATTTGGAGCTCTATTCTTTGTCATGCTAATCATGTTCTTCCTTGGTTTTGTGCTGGACTTTATTGAAATCACTTTTGTAGTTGTGCCTATTGTTGGGCCTATTTTATTAGCAATGGGGGTAGATCCAGTATGGCTTGGTATTATGATTGCCATTAATTTACAGACCTCATTTTTAACCCCTCCTTTTGGTTTTGCTTTATTCTATTTAAGAGGTGTTGCACCGAAAGAAATAACCACGGGGCAAATATACCAAGGTGTCATGCCTTTTATTGCTATTCAGCTTATGATGTTAGCCATTTTAGCTTTTTGGCCACAGCTGGCAACTTGGCTACCCTCCGTTATTTACACTGATATTTAAAATTTCTAATGAAAAAGTTACTCTTTATATTTATTTTAGGTCTACAAGCTTGTGGACAAACCGGACCTCTTTATCTACCCGATGAACAGGCTCCTATTTATGTACCTGAAGAAGAATCATAAGCATGGATTATTTCACTTACCAAGAAAACCAGTTATTTGTAGAAGATGTGGCAGTAGAGCAGATTGTTGAGCAATATGGCTCACCTTGTTATATCTATTCACGAGCGACCTTTGAAAGACACTGGAAAGCCTTTGATCAAGCCTTTGGCGAACACCCTCATTTAATTTGTTATGCGGTAAAAGCCAACTCAAATATTGCTATTCTTAATGTCCTGGCAAGGTTAGGTTCGGGGTTTGATATTGTTTCACAAGGCGAGCTAGAAAGAGTGTTGGCGGCTGGTGGAGCACCGAAAAAAATAGTATTTTCAGGTGTAGGTAAACGTGCAGATGAAATTACCGCGGCTCTTAAAATTGGTATTCGCTGTTTTAATATTGAAGTTAAAGGTGAACTCGATAGAATTAACTCTTTAGCCGCAGAATTAGGTGTTGTTGCCCCTGTTTCATTTAGAGTGAACCCTAATGTAGACGCTAAAACACACCCTTATATTTCTACCGGCTTAAAAGAAAATAAGTTTGGCATTGATATAGAGCACGCTTTAGCTGAATATCGCCGTGCTACAAAAATGCACAATATAAAAGTTATCGGTATTGATTGTCATATTGGCTCACAGCTGACAGAAACATCCCCCTTTTTAGCCGCTTTAGATAAAGTAATAGATTTAGTCAATACTTTAAAACAACAGGGTATTGAATTACATCATTTAGATTTAGGAGGTGGGCTGGGTATTCGTTATAAAGATGAGTGTCCCCCTTCTCCAGCTGATTACGTTTCAGCTATTTTAGAACGTTTAGGGGATAATAAATATGAAATTGCATTAGAACCTGGTAGGGCTATCGCCGGTAATGCCGGTATTTTAGTCACAAAAGTTGAATATTTAAAACCAACGGAGTATAAAAATTTTGCTATTGTTGATGCGGCAATGAATGACTTGGTACGCCCGTCATTATATAGTGCCTGGCAAGAAATTATAGCGGTTAATAAAGACAGTACAGTCACTGAAGAAACCTGGGATATAGTCGGCCCTGTGTGTGAAACCGGGGACTTTTTAGGAAAAGAGCGTAAGTTAAAGCTTGCTGAAGGTGATTTATTAGCTATTCGGTCTTCGGGGGCTTATGGTTTTACAATGAGTTCGAACTATAATTCCAGACCTAAAGTGGCTGAAATAATGGTTGATGGTGCAGACATTCATTTAATCAGAGAAAGGGAGTCGATTCCTCAACTTTGGCAAGGTGAAAAACTATTACCTTAGGAGCGTGTATGGAATAACTTCCCGAAATTATAACGTAGGATTTTTGTTTCAGGTGAAATGATCTCATGAGGCGCATAGCTGGCTACGCAACGAATGAGAGCATTTCACCTGGAGCAAAAAGACAAGTTAGAAATCGGTAAGTTGTTTCATGCACGTTCCTTAATATCAGCGGATGTAGTCTTGACTCTGATTTTCTGCATCAAGGCTATACCTCTTACGTCTATTAAATTTAAGTACAAACCTGCATGATTAAATTCACTAAAATGCATGGCTTAGGTAACGACTTTGTTGTTATTGACGCTATCAAGCAAAATATTTCATTAACATCTAGCCAAATTAAATTTATGGCGGATAGACACTTTGGTATAGGTTGTGACCAACTACTACTGGTTGAAAAGCCGGTCAGTAGCAATGCTGATTTTAAATACCGTATTTTCAATGCCGATGGCAGTGAAGTTGCACAATGTGGTAATGGCGCACGTTGTTTTGCGCGCTTTGTCCGTGACAAAAAATTAACGACAAAGGATAAAATCACCGTAGATACTGATTCAGGCCAGTTAACTCTCACTTTTGATAAAGCTGATTTAATTACTGTCAATATGGGCATTCCCAGACACTTGCCCAAAGAAATACCAATAGATACAAAACAGCAAGCTATATCTTATAAACTATTAGTCAACCATACTGAAATAGAGTTTGGCGCAGTTTCTATGGGAAACCCCCATGCCGTTATAATAGTTAAAGATATTAATACCGAACCTGTCGTTAAAATAGGGAGCGCATTAGAAAGTCATGTTTTTTTTCCAGAAAGAGCTAATATTGGTTTTATGCAAATTATAAATCGGCAGCATATAAAATTACGCGTTTATGAGCGTGGAGCTACTGAAACATTAGCCTGTGGTAGTGGTGCATGTGCGGCTGTGGTTATTGGGGTAGAACAAAACCTGCTAGATCAAAATAATATCACTGTTGAGCTACCAGGTGGACAACTAGAAATAAACTGGGCAGGGCGCGGGCATGCTGTTTTTATGAAAGGACCGGCCACCTCGGTTTTTGAAGGACAAATTGAATTATGAGTGCTGAAAAAATTATTAAGCAAAATGAACTAACGCCAGCTCAAGTTGAAGATTACTTGCAGTCACACCCGGAATTTTTTCACCAACATTTAGCCTTGTTAGAAAATATGAGTATTCCCCACCCTAGTGGCAATGCTGTTTCTTTAATATCTAAGCAGCTAGAAATTTTTAGAAGCAAACATAAAGAGCTAGAAAATCAATTGACTGCTTTGATTGAAATTGCTAAAGATAATGATATTACGCTGAGTCAGATGCATGAATTGACATTAGCTTTGATGGAGGCAGATTCTATTGAAAATGTGTTGGTAAACCTTGATAAGGTCTTTAAAGAATGTTTTTTAACTGACTTTTCAGCTGTTCGTATTATCAAACAAGATGCCGAGACTTTTAATAGCAATATCTTTGTAAATATTGATGATGAGCACTTGCAACATTTTATACAAATATTAAGTAGTAACCAGCCAAAGTGTGGCCGACCTACTTTAGCGCAAGCCAAATTTTTGTTTGGAGATGTTGCCACTGAAATAAAATCGTGTGCCATTATTCCAATGGCTTATACTCAACTGGAAGGCATTATTGCCATAGGAAGTAAAGAAGATGCTCGGTTTCACTACAACATGGGGGACTTGTTTCTAACCCAAATGAGCGAGGTTATTGCGACAAGATTGATTGGGCTTTTGGATGAAACATAATAGCTAGGCGTAACCTTACTTATGTTTCCTTCTGAAAAAATACTACTAGCCAATTACTTTCAGTATTTAGAGTTTGAAAAAAGAGTTTCTGAACATACATTAAAAAGCTATCAGCGTGATATTAAATATTTATTAAACTATTGTGTCGCTGAAAAAACTCAACAGTGGCAAGATATTCAAACAGCTGATATAAGAAACCATATAGCAGGCCGACATAGAAAAGGTATTGCTAGCAAATCTTTACAGCGTGAACTTTCAGCCATCCGCAGTTTTTATAACTATCTAATAAAAAATCAACACCTTCAAAATAACCCTGCTCGACATATTAAAGCCCCTAAGCAAGAAAAAAAGTTACCCAAGGTGCTTGATGTTGACCAAATGTCGGGCATCTTAGGAAGTAGTCCTGATTCAATTTTAGAAATACGTGATTTAGCCATGTTTGAACTTTTTTACTCATCCGGCCTCAGGTTAAGTGAACTTTCTGCTTTAAATATGGATGATATAGACCTTGCTGATCGAGAGTTACGGGTATTAAAGGGGAAGGGAGATAAGCAACGAAACTTACCTGTAGGAAGCAAAGCTATTTCTGCTTTAGAAAAATGGTTAAAATGCCGTACAGAAACACTAGATTCGGCTGTTTTTATTTCAAATAAAGGCAAACGTTTAGGGCAGCGCAGTATCCAACTTAGATTAGATAGATGGTGTAAGAAAATTGGGTTGCCTGAGCATGTTCATCCACATATGCTTAGGCACTCTTTTGCCAGTCATTTGCTTGAATCAAGCCATGATATCCGAGCCGTGCAAGAGCTGTTAGGACATAGTAACCTAAGCACCACGCAAATTTATACGCATTTAGACTTTCAACATTTAGCCGAAGTTTACGATAAAGCACATCCTAGAGCAAAAAAGAAGCTAGATAAAGTCTAAAACCTGTTATTATTGCAGATATTTTCCAGCAGAAATATATTTATACTCACGTTACTTGGGACCACACAAAAATGACAGATAGTGCAGCCACAGAAGATGCCAGATCAAAAGGGATACTTTGGTTTTTTGGATCATTACTAGGGGTAACTCTTATTATCCTAACAATTCTTGGTTTTTGGTGGGGAGATGAGCCGGAGCCTTTTGATGTAAGGGAAAAAGCCATTGAATATATGGAGCAGAGCGGCTCTACCAATATGCCTATTGGTTTTGTTTATACCAATACATTAGCTCATATGGCTGAGGTATTAATGGAAAAACCTGGAGGCTATATCTCAAATGATGTCGCACCACCTGGGGTGTTTTTAGATAATATCCGAAACTGGGAGTATGGTGCTTTAGTGATGCTTCGTGATGGAGCCACTGCCTTAAGGAATCACTTTGCCAGAGACCAGTCACAATCTGTAGAAGATGTCGACCTTGGTGTTGCAGAGCCTTATTTTTACTACGAACCTAACTCATGGGCTCTTCCCTCGACAGAGTCAGAGTATGAAAAAGGGGTTAAGTATCTACATAGATATATGAAACGGTTACAAAACCCTCAAGATGGTGAAAGGCGTGGGCAGTTTTATTCTCGTTCTGATAACTTATGGACTTATTTAGAGGTGATTATTAAACGTTTGGGCGGCTTGTCCACAAAATTAACGGCAAGTACCGACAGGTTTGCTGGTGCTGCTGGCATACTTTATGACCCGAGTGGAAAAAATGCACCACAAAATGTTGCTGAATTTACAAAGGGGGCAGGCAGAACCCCTTGGTTATTAATTGACGATGTTTTTTATGAAGCACGCGGAGCTAGTTGGGGGTTAATGCATATTTTAAAAGCAATAAAAATTGACTTTGAAGATATTATTTTAGATAAAAGGGCAATGAATACATTAGACAATATGATTCGTGCTTTAGAAAATGCTATAACACCTGTTCTTAGCCCAATGATATTAAATGGCGATGGTTTTGGTGTAACTGCCAACTACTCACTTACTATGGCTAACTATATTGCAAGAGCAAACGCCTCCGCGCTTGATTTACGTGATTTAATGAATAAAGGCTAACTTGCTTTGCTTAAACTAAGTAGCGAATGAGGCCGCTCTCGTCGATCAATCAGAGAATAACAAAAATTAAAGAGGCTTCTTTCATTTTAACCTAAAAGTAGCTTACACTTTTAGTGTGAGAAAATAAGCATATCCTTGTAGGATGTGCTGAGGAACGAAGCGCATCAGCTAAACTGAAAGATGCCATCAAAGGCTTATAATTTTGTTATTTAAGAGGTTTTTTTATTATGCAACAAGAAATAAATGACAATATAAAAAAAATTAGCACCTGGAAACGTATTTTCTTTATGCTGATTCTTGCCGTTATCGTCAGCTTGGTTCGTATATTATTATGGACCATAATAGTTTTACAAGTTGGATCTGCCTTAATAACGGGGGGGGCTAACCAAAATGTTCTTAGTTTTGGTAGCAAGTTATCAGCTTATTTGTATCATATTTTATTATTTTTAACTTACAGTACAAATCAAGTCCCTTTTCCATTTTCTGATTGGGGTCTAACTGAAGACCTAGACCTACCTAAAATCAAAAAATAGTAATATGCCAACGCAAGGTAGAAAAATCATTCATATAGATATGGATGCTTTTTTTGCTGCCGTTGAACAACGCGACCATCCTGAGTATCAAAATAAACCTATAATTGTAGGTGGAAAGCCAGATAGCCGAGGCGTTGTTGCGACGTGTAGCTATGAAGCCAGAAAATTTGGAATCCACTCAGCGATGTCATCCTCACAAGCTTATCGCCTATGCCCACAAGCCATTTTTGTAAAACCGCGATTCGATGCTTATAAAGAAGCATCCAGCATTATTCGACAAATCTTTTCCAAAGTATCTAAGCTGTATGAGCCTTTGTCACTAGATGAAGCCTATTTAGATGTAAGTCAAAACCCTTCTCACCACGGTTCTGCAACATTAATTGCTAAAGCGATAAAACAATCTATTTTAACTGAAACAGGTTTAGTTGCTTCAGCCGGTATATCTTACAATAAATTTCTGGCTAAAATTGCATCCGATATGGACAAGCCTGATGGCTTGTATTTAATAACCCCTGAGCAAGGCGAACAATTTGTCGAAGGATTAGCCATTGGGAAGTTTCATGGTATTGGTAAAGCAACAGAAAAGAAAATGCATGCCTTAGGTATAAAAACAGGGGGAGATTTAAAGCAACAGTCACTGGTTTTTTTAACTCAGAACTTTGGCAAGATAGGGCAACATTATTATAATATCTCAAGAGCTATTGATTTAAGGGCTGTTAATAATCATAAAGAAAGCAAGTCAGTGGGGGTTGAAACAACCTTTCAATTTGATATTCAAGAGCGTATAGAAATTTTAAAGCACTTGCAGTTATTATTAGAAAAAGCGCTAATAAAACTTAAGGAAAAAGAGCTAGAAGCCCAAACACTCACCATAAAAGTCAAATATCATGATTTTGTGCAAATAACACGAAGTAGAACATTGCCTAATATAATCACCAGCACAATCAATAGTGCTGCCATATTTGAAACCTTATTAAGCAAAACAGATGTTGGGCAACGCAAGGTACGTCTATTAGGTGTTGCCTTGTCATCATTTAATAATCAAGATCAATTATTAAATTATAGGCAACTGGATTTGTTTGAAAATTATTGATGATCATAAGCCTTTTTTAGCTTATGTCGGCATTAAGTGTTGATAATTTATAAAGGTGTTAACACCTAACGTATACATAGCCATAAATAATGGATATAGCATTTTTGTAAGAACTGTTTAGCCACCGGAGTACACAGAGAACACTGAGATTTTAATGAGCAAGAGCGATTATTGAAAGGTAGTGAATAATTTCACCTTGCTCTTCTCTGTGCTCTCTGTGCTCTCTGTGTACTTCGTGGTTAAAAATAATGGTTATGCGTGCATTAAGGATCGTGCATGGAATAACTTCCCGAAAATATAAAGTAGGACTTTTGTTTCAGATGGAATGATTTCATGGGGCGCATAGCTGGCTACGCAACGAATGAGGCCGTTCCATCTGGAGCAAAAAGACAAGTTAGAAATCGGGAAGTTGTTTCATATACGTTCCTAAGTGTTGGTAATTAAGTAAGAGGTTGCATTAATTAACCTCATTTATAAGTGAAGACTGTTATAAAAGGCAGTAATACCTAACGCATATAAAGCCTTTTTTAACTATAGATTTACTCAGAAACCAGTTCTTTTAAAGATTGATATAACAAACGAGCAGACTTAGGTGGCTTTTCTGCTTTAGCTTCTTTTTGAGCATTTCTTTGTAATTGTCTTAAATGTTGGCGATCAGCATTAGGGTACTTATTTAAAAGAGCCGTTAATTCAGCATTACTTTCACAGGAAATTAATTTATCCCGCCATTGCTCTGCTTGATGGTGCTCCCTTACGCCATGAGCACTTTTTGTTTGAATGCGCTCAAGAACTTCAGTCACTTTATCAAGGTCAATTTCTCTTAATTTTGCAGTGATAAATTTAAGTTGGCGTTTTCGTGCTGGTTTTGTCGCAGGCATCTTTTTTGCATCAAGAATAGCCAGTTCAATTTTCTCTGGCATCTGCATTGAAGCCAGTTGGCTTTCTGATAAGTGGGTAAGAAATTCAGCTAATTTAGCAATTTCAGCAATATCCCTTTTAATTTGTTCTTTATTAGGGCGAATTGCATAATATTCTATTATTTCTCCATTTTCGTCATATTCAATCTCATCACCACCATAGGCAACTTCATTATTATCTATCATTTTTAAACCATTGCTATTAGAAACACCACAAACATAACGACTAAACCAATAGGTACTAATGCCCCCATCCAGTCAGGTTTTGCATCACGAGACTGTTGCATAGATGCTTTAATCCCAGGGCGCATCCATAAGATAATACCTACGACCATTACACCTAATAAAAGGTTTTCCCATAGTGAAAGCTCCATCCTGTTACCTCTATTTTAATTGTTAAACTTATTATACGCCACAGTATTGTAGAGACAAAGTATGCCTTGCCTCTACGAAGTACAGGGGTCAAGATAAAGTATCTTTAAGGCAATTCGACCAAATAATAGTTTTATGCTGTAAACTCATTGCCGCATAAGCCGGGCTGGTTGAGGGAAGTTTATGGTATTTTAAGCCATTAAAGTTTTTTTTAATCTTTGGCAGTACTTGTTTTTTATACACAGCTTCTGCTTTTAAGCCATTAAAGCAAACGGTTTTTAATTGTGGGTGTTGGCTAAAAAATAACTGAAAATCATTAATTTTAATGGATTCCACTTTAATTGCCGAATCTAAACTCCCTTCTCTACAACAACTTTGTAATACATCCCAAACAGCGATATGTTTTTCAATTAACAGTTGTTTGCATTGTTGGTAGGGTAACTCAGATGATAGATTATATAATGCCAGCATAATAGGCCAAAATGCATTACGAGGGTGTGCATAATATTGTTGTTTAGTTAATGAGGCGGTGCTGGGCATGGAGCCTAAAATTAATATTTCAGCCGATTTATCCTCGATAGGTAGAAAGCCTGTAATAGAATTCACTTCGTATTTAAAATATAAAAAATACCCATGTGGTTTAAAAATCTTGCCCTTTAGCTGTTGAAGAGCTGTAGGAGCGGCATCGGGTCTTATCTTTTGCTTAAATGTAAAAGATAGATGATACAGTAATAGCTAGACTGAGATGAATAGAATTTTTAGGAGTTTGTACTATGTTACATCAAACATTAACTGTTAAGCAAAAGGTAAGACCTAACACTCTAATTGCTCCGTTATCAGGGTGCTTCCGCTCCGCTCCGCTCCAGCACCCTGATAATACGGAGTTGACTGGAAGCCAGCCGAACGCCGATTATCAGGTCACTTCCACTGCGTTCCAGTGCCCAGATAACCGACGTTCGACAGGCAATTTTGCACCGATAATCGCCCGCTAGCGCGTCCATTATCAGTGCAAAATGCCAGTCAACTCCGTAATCACAATCTAACCTAATTCGTTATATTTTTTTGATTCGGAAACGTTTTATATAAAAAGGCAGTAAACCAGAAATAAATAAAAGTAGTGAAGGGGGTAACGGCACAGATGAAACAGCAACATCCCCTGAACGAACAGCCCATTCGGACGATAAAACGGTTTGTCTATTGACTAATGTGCTTGCCCCTGTTTGGGTGTTAAATTGAAATACACCATTATTACTGAATAATCCATTGGCTGGATCGGCTAATTGCAAGCTGCTTGACCAAAATACCCAACCACCTATCGGCAGGTTAAATAGTGATAGATCATTACCAACTGTATTGAATAGATTATACAGCTCGTTGTTAATTGTGTTCACAGATGCAATAATTTCGGAAGGGGTCGCGATAGTCCCTAGTGGAGCATTGCCCCCCGGTCTGCGCCAATCACTATACCCTTTGTAACTTGTTCCGTTTAAGTTCATTAGAACAGCTGGATCGCCAAAATTGCTTCTACCGTCTGGCGTAAGTGTAATCGTGCCTGTCTGCCCAGGAATTCTAGGTGATAGTTGAAACCTAGCAGCCTCTACTGCGGCTAGAGGGTCTTGTACCCATGTGAGATTCTGTGTTGAATCGTAAATTAAGCCATTACCTCTATTTATTAGACTTGCATTAACTTGGAAAGCACAAAATAGCATTAAAAACATTATTTTTTTCATAAGTATTCCTTTTTTTCTTTGTTTAATAAACCATGCGAGTGGAAAATATTACCACACATTAGATTAATGTAACACATGAATGCGAATAACCTAAACATAACGCATTGCTCAACAGCAGTTTAAAGTGGCACGTTTTTGCATGTGCAAAAAAAGTGACGCTTTAAACTGTCCGCTGGAGCAAATTGGTACGCCCAGCATGGGCGTAAACTAATGGGGTGAAAGTCCCCTGTAGAAGAACCTACTTTACCTAACGTTTTAGGTGATTATAACTACTAGCCGACGGCAATTGCAATTCCCTGAGGTATTGTGAGAAGGGCAGATATATTGCTCCTGCAATATCTGTATTTCCATCATCCGTGGCGGTCAAGGCCAGAACCTTTGTTGAACCTTTGTTGGACGAAGCCGCTAGCGCGGAGAAAAGAACAAGTCCGTAGCCTAAATAAAATATTACCTTGTTTCTTAGTAAAAAAGACTCCATTAACAAAAAAATAACAGATTAAAGTTTTTAATGTTTATCGATTGGCTTCTCT
>JAJRUF010000011.1 GCA_024277935.1 Gammaproteobacteria bacterium | reverse complement strand
TCCAAACACACCCGCCTGGGCTGAGAAAATCACAGGGGTAAAACAAGCCGATATTATCCGCAGTGGTCGTGAGTTTGCAGACAATGCATCGAAAACCATGGGTAAATCAATGGTTATTCTGGGTGCTGGTTTAAATCACTGGTATCACAATGATATGCACTACCGTGCCATTATGAACCTGCTACACATGTGTGGCTGTATAGGTCAAAGTGGTGGTGGCTGGTGTCACTATGTTGGACAGGAAAAACTACGTCCTCAAGCAGGCTGGGCTCCCGTTGCTTTTGCTTTAGACTGGCAAAAACCACCCCGTCATATGAATGGTACAACTTATTTCTATTTCCATACTGACCAATGGCGTTATGAGAAACTAGAAGCAGATGGTTTGTTAGCAGCAACAGCACAAGCTAATTATAAAGGTCATAATTTAGCTGACTATAACGTTGTTTCTCAACGTTTAGGTTGGTTACCATCATCGCCTCATTTTAACAAAAACCCTATGGATATTGTTAAAGATGCAGAAACTGCAGGTGCAACTGATGAAAAAGGTATCGCTGATTATTTAGTGGGGAAATTAAAATCAGGAGATATTAAATTTGCTGCGGAAGATATTGATGCTCCGGAAAATCACCCTCGTAACTTATTTGTCTGGCGTGCTAACTTAATTGGTAGTAGTGCTAAAGGCCATGAATATTTTCTTAAACATCTACTAGGCGCACAAAATGGTGTAATGCAAGATGTGCTACCCGAAGCGGAAGGCCAGGAAATAAAGTGGCATAAAGATGCGCCTATCGCTAAATTAGATTTAATGGTTGATATAAACTTCCGTTTAAATTCAACTGGTGCTTATTCAGATATTGTTTTACCCACGGCTACCTGGTATGAGAAAAATGATTTAAATACCACCGATATGCACCCTTTTATCCACCCCTTAACTCAAGCAGTTGATCCTGGTTGGGAATCGCGTTCTGATTGGCAAATATTTAAAACATTGGCTGAAACTTTCTCTAAATTAGCAGAAAAACATTTAGAAAAGCACAAAGATATTGTAGCCCTACCGCTTTTACATGATACGCCTGCCGAGCTTGCTCAAGCGATGGATGTAAAAGACTGGAAACGAGGCGAATGTGAGCCTGTTCCAGGTAAAACAATGCCGGTATTAAAAGTCGTTGAACGTGATTTTGTTAATACTTATAAAAAATACACTGCTTTAGGGCCTTTATTACCTAAGCAAGGCAACAATATTAAGGGTATCGACTGGAATACTGAAAAAGAATATGAGCATTTAAAGGCAATTAACTACACCATTAAAGATGAAGGTATTACTAAAGGTATGCCATCATTAGAAGATGATATTAGTGTCTGTGAAACGATTCTGTCCCTAGCACCAGAAACTAATGGTGAAGTGGCTGTTAAATCCTGGAAGGCATTAAGTGGTAAAACTGGAGTTGATCATACTCACCTAGCTTTACCACGAGAAGACGATAAAATCACTTTTCGTGATATTAAAGCTCAACCTCGTAAGATTATTACTGCGCCTACCTGGAGCGGTATTGAGTCAGAAAAGGTCAGCTATAACGCATGCTATACCAATATCCATGAGCATATACCTTTCCGTACCTTAACAGGGCGTGCTCAATTTTATCAAGATCACCAATGGATGCGTGATTTTGGGGAAGCATTCTGTTGCTATAAACCTGCTGTGGATATGCTGACCTTAGCCGAAATGGAAAAAAAGATAGGTAATAAGCCACATTTGAAACTGAACTGGCTTACACCACATGGTAAATGGGGTATTCATAGTACTTATCATGATAACCTTCGCATGCTAACACTATCTCGTGGAGGTCCTCACCTTTGGATTTCCGAAACCGATGCTGAAAAAGCAGGGATTGAAGATAATGATTGGGTGGAGGCTCTTAATATTAATGGAGCAACTATTGCGCGTGCCGTTGTTAGTCAACGAATCCCTGATGGCATGACATTGATGTACCACGCACAAGAAAAACACATTAATGTGCCAGGTTCAAATACGACAGGAAAACGAGGTGGTATTTTAAACAGTGTGACCCGTATTACCGTTAAACCAACACATATGATTGGTGGTTATGCGCAGTTAAGTTATGGATTTAACTATTACGGAACCATTGGTTCCCAGCGTGATGAATATGTCCTGTTGCATAAAATTGAAGATCAGGATATTCAGTGGTTAGAAGAGCCATTAACCGCTGAAAAAGAAGAACAATTGAATCCTGAGGGTATAGCCCAGGCACCTTATATAAATGAGGAACAATAATGCAATGGCAAGATGTATTAGCGGATAAATCTTTACAAGATTTACCTTATAAAATAGAACTAAATGAACGAGGAAATATAGAAATGTCTCCTGCTTCTCTTATTCATAGCCGTTTTCAAGGTAAATTGGCAAAAATTTTAGGTTTAGAGTTAGGCGGTGAAATATTTACTGAACTAGCAATTCAAACTAGGTTGGGCGTTAAAGTACCTGATGTTGCCTGGGGGACAGACGACTATTTTCAACATCATTGTGAAGAGATTTGTGCAAGTTCTGCACCAGAAATTTGCATTGAAATTCTTTCTCTATCAAATACTATGACTGAAATGCAAGATAAAATTTTATTGTATTTAGAAGCGGGGGCAATTGAGGTCTGGTTGGTAGAACAACAAGGCTTAATTCGGTTTTTTAATACGGATGGCGAACAAAAAAATAGTAGTTTCACCAAAAATATTAGCAAAATTTAATGTTTTTTAAAAATAGATTAACCTTACCAAGAAAGGTGAAATAACAATGAAAGTAAGAGCAAATTTTTCACTGGTGATGAACCTCGATAAATGTATCGGCTGTCACACCTGCTCAGTAACGTGTAAAAATGTCTGGACTAACCGTAAAGGAGTTGAATACGCCTGGTTTAATAATGTGGAATCAAAGCCTGGTATTGGTTACCCAAAAAACTGGGAAGACCAGGAAAAATGGAATGGAGGCTGGGAACTAGAAAAGGGCAAACTGCAATTAAAAACCGGCAGTCGTAGAAATATTTTAAAAAATATTTTTATGAACCCAAATATGCCGACAATTGATGATTATTATGAGCCTTTCACTTATGACTACGCCACCCTGCAAAATAGCGAATTAGTTGAAGCAACACCTACTGCAAGACCTCGTTCTTTAGTGGATGGCACTCGCATGGAAAAAATCGAGTGGGGCCCAAACTGGGAAGATGATTTAGGTGGCAAGTTTAAACATCGTGGTCAAGATGTTAATTTTAGTGCTATGGAAAAGCAGATTTATGGTGAGTTTGAACAAACTTTCCTAATGTATTTGCCACGTATGTGTAACCATTGTGTCAATCCTGCCTGTGTTGCTGCCTGCCCTTCTGGTTCTTTATATAAACGTGAAGAAGACGGCATTGTTTTGGTTGACCAAGACAAATGTCGTAGCTGGCGCATGTGTATCAGTGCTTGTCCCTATAAGAAAATGTTCTATAACTGGGAATCCGGCAAAGCTGAGAAATGTACAGGCTGTTATCCACGAGTAGAGTCTGGTTTACCTACAGTATGTTCTGAATCTTGTGTGGGCCGTATTCGTTATAACGGCGTGATGCTTTATGATGCCGACCGTATTGAAGAGCTAGCTTCTGTAGAAAATGATCAGGATTTATATCAGGCACAACTTGATTTATTCCTTGACCCAAATGATCCAGAAGTCATTAAGCAAGCGAAAGAAGATGGTATCCCTGAATCCTGGATGGAAGCTGCACGTAACTCACCCATTCGTAAATTGATTGTTGATTGGAAAGTTGCGTTCCCATTACATCCTGAGTTCCGTACTATGCCTATGGTTTGGTATGTGCCCCCTCTTTCACCTGTACAATCACAAATTGATCAGGGTAATCTACCTACCATGGCTGATGGTGCTATTCCAAACATTGAAAACCTACGTTTACCAATGAAATATTTGGCTAATATGTTTACTGCTGGTGATGAAAAACCTATCGTTGCCGCTTTAAAACGTATGATTGCCATGCGTAGTTTTTATCGCTCAAAAAATGTTGAAGGTAAAACTGATCTAGCAGTACTGGAAGAAGTTGGCTTAACTGAAGAACAAGTCAATGATATGTACCGTTATATGGCTATTGCTAATTACGAAGACCGCTTTGTAATACCCACTAGCCACGAAGAACTACGTCAGGAAGACTTTCATAGCTTCCAGGGTCAAAATGGTTTTAGCTTTGGTAATGACGGTTGTAGTATTAGTGAAAATGCATCTTTATTTCCTGATAAACGGAAAAAAACGGCCGATAACCTAGAGTTTGTACGTTATCACCCGGCGGCTAAGCGTTCTGATGGGGAAAAAGCATGACGCAAGTCTACAAAGTACTTTCCATTCTGCTGGAATATCCAACTAAAGACCTAGTGACACATTGGGATGATATTAATCAACTCATACCTGAATTGGCTGATCTAACAACTGAAGATAAGAATATTCTTAGTGGGTTTACCCACTGGGCATCTGCTCTTTCTTTGACCAAATTTCAGGCAGAATATGTTAATAACTTTGATATGACGGCCGCAAACTCACTTTACCTAACCTATCATTTATTTGATGAACAAGATAGAGATAGAGGCCCTGCCCTAATTGAACTGACAGAACTTTACAAAAAGACTGGATTTGAAATTGGTAGCGGTGAATTACCCGATTATCTTCCTCTCATTCTGGAATATATTTCCACTATGGATGATAAAGCAAGTGCTCTTTCGTTTTTACAACAAACAGCACAGGCCGCTGACATCATTGCCAGCAACCTAGAAAAAAATGAAAGTCCATACGCACCACTGGTTAAAATGGTGGCGCGTCACGGACATGTTGAAGATATTGCAGCATAGGACTTAATTATGAACTTAAGTAATTTACTTTTTGGGATTTATCCCTATATCGCTCTGACTACCTTTTTTGTAGGTAGTTTGATTCGTTTTGATAGAGAGCAATACACTTGGAAAGCTGATTCCAGTCAAATATTTGAAAAAGAACAGTTACAAAAAGGGAGCATTCTATTTCATGTAGGTGTATTAGCTTTATTTATGGGGCATTTTGCTGGGCTGGTAACACCCCACAGTTGGTTTTTATCAATGGGAATCTCAGATATGATGCACCAGGTTGTTGCTATTTCTGCTGGTGCAGCCTTTGGCTCTTTATGTATGATGGGCGGGGTCATCTTATGGAAACGCCGTATGTATCACCCGCGCGTAAGAGCAAACAGCCGCTTTATGGATTTGTTTATTCTTAACTGGATTTTAGTCACCTTAAGTATTGGCTTAATAACAATTCCTGTTTCTATTTACCATGCTTTTAATGGAGACACTTCTGCAATGGTTGCACTAGCAGATTGGGCGCAAGCTACTTTATCACTTAATGCAGATGCATCAATACTTGAAAATGTTAGTTTTATTTACAAATTACATTTATTTTTGGGCATGAGCGTTTTCTTGTTATTTCCTTTTAGCAGGTTAGTTCATGTCTGGAGTATGCCCCTAGGGTATATGTTCAGGCCTTATCAAATTGTTAGAACTAAATTTGTGAAACAAAGATAGTTTTTAAATGCATATAGGTTGGGTTAGCGATAGCATAACCCAACATTAGTATTCTAACTCTTTACCTCAGATACGCTTGACACCACGACTATGCTACTCTGGCATTATTCTGCTACACGCCACATTTTTGGTACTACCTCGACTATCCAAGCTACACTATTATTATATTATGGAATTTATATTTACTGACCCTGCCACTGATTTCTCAAGTGGCTTACACGTTATAACAGATTATCACCAGGATTTTCTTGCTAGAGGTACCCAGTTAGTCGACTTAGCAGAAAAAATAAAAAAACAAGGTATAAACGAAAGTTTAGCCAACCAGTGTATGAAAATGTATTGCCATTATTCACATGCCTCGATCCTACATCATAAAGATGAGGAAGAAGCTTTATTTCCCTTATTAGTTGAGCAATCTAGCTTAATTATTGGAATGATGGAACGCTTAATTATGGATCATGAAGAAATTGAAGAGTCATGGGCTGATTTAGCCAAACGAATAAGCCACCCAGAAAAAATTACTAATTTTGATCATTTTTTACACTTAACCATAGAGTTTGAGAAAATTCTAAGAGAACATTTAACCCGTGAAGATGAAGACTTTATACCACAAATAAAAAAAATACTAACAGCTGATCAATTGCAAAAAGCAGGTGAAAAAATGGCTAATTTAAGACATTTAACTGCTTAATTTCGTTCCTCCACCTTTGGAAAGGAATAAAAATCCATTACCGTCACAAATAGAGATTCATTATGAAGACAAATATAATAACAAGTAATCTATTGAATAACTCCCCATCAAAATTATTAATACTAATTTTTATAACGATTATTTCCTCCCCATCATATGCTAATGAAAGTAGCAGTCACTCTTATTCAATTAAAGAAATGGTGAATTTTGGTCCAGGAGATCACTACCAGCACGCTATGAATATTAATATTTCTGATTTTAAGAAAGTACATGATATTAGTAGACGCGCTACAGATTTACCCAAACCGCTTACTAGAAAAGAACCCAAAAAAGTAACCATTATGCTGGAAGCTGTTGAGGTGATTTCTAAGATTGCCCCAAATATTCTTTATCATTATTGGACTTTTAACAAAACGGTTCCCGGTCCTTTTTTAAGAGTCCTTGAGAATGATACTGTGGAATTAACTTTATTTAATGACGAATCGAGTAGTCACGCTCACGCAATTGACCTGCATGCAGTAACAGGTCCTGGTGGTGGTAAAGCAGTAACAGAGGTTGAGCCAGGAGAGTCTAAAACATTAACTTTTAAAGCAACAACTCCCGGTTTATATGTTTACCACTGTGCAGCTGGAAACCCTGCAACTCATATCGCTAATGGAATGTATGGCATGATTTTAGTAGAACCTAAACAAGGCCTCGCTAAAGTTGACCATGAATTTTATATTATGCAAGGAGAAATCTACACTCAGGGCAGACTAGGAAAAGCAGGCTTTCAAAAATTTAATAGTCGAAAAATGCTTGATGAACGTCCAGAATATATTATTTTTAATGGTAGAACGGGAGCTCTCGTTAAAGAAGGACAACTCAATGTTAAAGTAGGTGATTCAGTACGATTATTTGTTGGAAATGCAGGTGTCAGTAAAGTTTCCTCATTCCATATTATTGGTGAAATATTCGATCAAGTATACCCTGAAGCCGCTTTAAGCAACCCTATCAAAAATATTCAAACCACACTCATTCCTGCTGGTGGAGCAACTATTGTGGAGTTTAAAGCCGATTACCCTGGAAATTATGTATTGGTTGATCATGCCTTAGCACGTGTAGACAGAGGAGCTTGGGGAATATTACATGTAACAGGAGCAAAGAATGATTCTCTTTATTCTGGCGATTTTGAGCAGAATAAAGATTCCAAAAAAAGGCAACATAAAAGTCATTAAGAATGAAATCATCTACAGCTATTCAAATTATAAAATTTTATAGCGGACTAAAGTCTACTCTACAAATGACTGACTTTAATTTGTAAAATTAAACCGTAGTCAGTTAATAGACCTAAATTTTTAAAAAATATAAAGAGAAATAAAATTGGAACTACAAAATAAAGCAACAAACCTATGGGGAAATTTCTTCAAAGTTAACATGGTACAGATTAGGACATTCCATATGACATGGTTTGCTTTCTTTTCTGCCTTTTTTGCATGGTTCGGTATTGCCCCCATGATGGTGGTTATTCGTGAAGAAATGCATTTGACTAAAGAACAAGTTGGCTGGACCATCATTGCTTCTGTCGCGGCAACTGTATTTGCCCGTTTTTTTATAGGCTGGCTTTGTGACCGTGTTGGCCCTAGATTAGCATATACCTATTTACTTATCTTCGGTGCCTTTCCCGTTGCTGGTATTGGGTTATCAGACCACTTTGAAACCTTTTTAATATTCAGGTTATTAATAGGTGTAATTGGTGCATCTTTTGTCATTACTCAGTATCACACTTCAGTTATGTTTGCCCCTAATGTTGTAGGTCAGGCAAATGCAACCAGTGCTGGTTGGGGAAACTTAGGTGGAGGTGTAACACAATTTGTTATGCCATTGATGTTTTCTGCTTTTGTGATTGGTCTTGGCTTTACTGATGCTGAGGCTTGGCGAGCATCCATGGTCGTTGTTGGTACTGTTATTTTCTTTACAGGTATTGCATATTACTTTTTTACTCAAGATGCCCCAGATGGAAATTACGCTGATTCGCGTGAAAAAGGTATGCTACCTGAAAAGAAAAGGGTAACAGGCTCTTACCTTAATGCCATGAAAGATTATCGTATTTGGATTCTTTTTATTATCTATGGCGCTTGTTTTGGTATTGAATTAACGGTTAATAACGTTGCAGCTCTTTACTTCTTTGATTATTTTCACGTTAACATGGTAACTGCCGGCCTGATTGCTGCTTCTTTTGGACTAATGAACATTTTTGCCCGTACTCTAGGGGGTATTTTTGCAGATAACTGTGCCTCCTTGTGGGGGCTAAAAGGGCGTACATATTGGTTATTCATCGTATTATTAGGTGAAGGTTTTGCTCTTATGCTGTTCTCTCAAATGAATGTCTTATTTCTAGCAATTCCAACCTTAATCATATTTTCATTGTTTACTCAAATGTCTGAAGGTGCAACATATTCAGTTGTCCCCTTTATTGATAAAAGAGCACTAGGTGCTGTCGCAGGTATTGTAGGAGCAGGTGGTAATGCAGGTGCGGTTGCCGCAGGATTTTTATTTAAAGGTACAATGGACTGGAATGATGTGTTTTTTGTTATCGGTATAGTCGTTGTTATTGCTTCATTTTTAACATTTTTTCTTCGCTTCACCCCTGAACAGGAAAAAGAAGAAAAGATTGCTTTTGAAAAAGCTAATATGGATATACTCCAAACAAAAGCTGATCACGCTAATGCAGCTTTAAAGCGTTCTTTAAAAATAATTGCAGATGCAGAGAAAAGTTAAGCGATAACGGTGTTTTAACTGTGAGGTAGGTCTGAAATAACCTACCTCACTTCCATTAAATTTATTTTGTACCGTCCCTCTATAAACTTTCAGGCATAAAAAAGGCCCGTAACAAAACTGCTACAGGCCTTTAAAATATGGAGCTGGTGATGGGACTCGAACCCGCGACCGGTTGATTACAAATCAACTGCTCTACCAACTGAGCTACACCAGCGCTGTTGATTCGTATATTATACTAATTTTTTTTACTTTGTAAAGTTATTTTCTTGGTGTTTTAGCTGATTATTTTATTTACTAAAATCTCGGGATTTATTTTATAAAACCTCATACTAAGCTCATTCAGTTTAATAGCTTGGGTAAGCATTAGTGTCACACTATTAAACTGTCAAAACACCCGTACAACTCGAACCTTGCCCAGCGGTACAACCATAGCAATGCTCCGCAACAGCAATGGGTAACTCCTCGGGCATATGCTCCAATAATTGACTCAAATGTGTTGCTTTTCCTGTGATGGGTAATTCTAGCATCTGGTTAAAATCACAGTCATAAACATTGCCCTGCCAATCTACACTTAATAATGTTTTACACATAACTTGTTCAAGATTTTCTGTTTGATATGCTTGTTTTAATAAAGTCATATAATCATCAAATTGACCTTTTGCCAATAATACTGCACCAAAACGTTTAATAGGCATATTAGTGATAGTAAACAACTGATTAAATTGAATATTAAAATGCTGTTTTAGGAACTGACGATATGACTCTTCTAGTTGTAATTGAGGAGCAGGTAAAGATATTCCCTGTGGATTAAACACTAAATTTAAAACCAAACCACTGTCGTGCTGACCATAGCCTAACTCATTCAGTATTTGTAATGCCTTAATTGAAGCTGTAAACACCCCTTTTCCTCGCTGAGCATCCACATTATCCTCTAGATAACAAGGTAAGGAAGCGATTACTTCAACCTGTTGTTCGGCTAGGAATTCCGCTATATCTTCATAACCAGGCTCCACTAAAATAGTAGGGTTACACCGATCCATAACATGTAAACCCTGTTTCCTAGCCTGCTTTACCAGCCAACGAAAATCAGGATTCATTTCAGGGGAGCCGCCTGTTAAATCGAGGTTTTTAAGTTTGTATTTTTCAGCAAACTGTAAAGCAATTTGCATATTTTCCCGACTCATCAATTCAGTTCGTTTTGGCCCAGCATTAACATGACAATGTGTACAGCTTAGGTTACATAAATAACCTAAATTCATCTGTAGTGTTTGTAGTGTTCCTCGCCTTATTTCTGGAAAACTACTTTTTAGTAAAAGGGCTTTGGAGTCACGCATTTTTAGTTTTATATCTGTTTAAAGGTAAAGTATCCAAAAATTGGATAAGGTTATACTGTTCAGTTGTTGGCTCAGGTAAATTTGTCATAATATCTTTTAAGGCCACTAAATCTTGCACTTCATCAATATCACGCAAACAATCAATTGTTTTAATATCACCTAGTTTCTTAATTTTGTTGAAAAATTGAATACCTGTATCGGGTTGACTATAAACAACATCTGTCCAAATATTAATCGGTATATTACAATTTCCTGCAATCATCCAAAACCCTCCATCAGTACTAGGGGCGAAAACAAATCTAGCTTGTTCTTGATGGTTTAGCCAACTAGGTATTGACAGTAATATTTTAACTGTCATCTGTGGAATATCTGCACCTACCAATATTACAAAATCATGCTGTTGTAATAGTCTTTGATAAATATAGCCCATACGTTCACCTAAACTACCTTCGCCTTGCCAAATACAGGGTAAATTTTGCCAAGATGGGTGATTTTCGGCTACTTTCTCGGCTACTGCATAATAACTTTTAATATCAGCTTGTTTACTCAATTCTTTAGTAATTGAGGCAACAGAACGTGCTGAAGCCAAATGAAATGCTTCTGCTATTTTTTGACTTAAGCTGGCTGCTAAGCGCGTTTTAACAGGTGACAATCCAGGTGTTTTTACAAAAACAGCAATAGCTCCGCTCATTATTTGCCCCTTTTAAACCAAATTTTCATAGAGCCTAACAACAAGCAACCCCAGATTCTAATGACAGGTTTGTATTAGGTGGCGCACAATCAAATAAGCCAAAGTGAATAGATTTATCACCTATAAAATCAAAATATTTGGCGTAACGTCCCATAGCTAACATATCATAAGTATTGCCACAGACACGTAATGGCTTCGCTGTCTCAAAATGATGGTGGTCATCAAGATCAAACGCATGGGGATGTTCTGGTATTGTGCCTTTATAAATAGCAAGCTGCCCAAAATCTTCACAACGGTCTTCTAATGGCGTTTTAAAAGCACGGATGGTGATTGATTTAAATTTAACCATACCTATTTTAGCGTCTACTTCTGCATCTTCAATTTCAATAGGCATTTGTTTAACAATGCGTACATCAGGGCAACCCAGGTCATGCATAATACGACGAAAATCTTCCCAATATAATGCTCCGCCTAAACATTCACCTAACAGAACAGGCTCCGTTTTTAGTGCTTGAGGTATCCGCCTGTCAGAGTAAACATCAGAAAAATAAATTTCACCACCGGGTTTTAAAACCCGTAAAATTTCTGATAATACTTGTTTTTTATCAGGTGATAAATTAATGACACAATTTGAAACCACAAGGTCAATTGAATTATCAGCAATACCAGCAGTAGCTAAATCTTCCATATAACCTTGTTTAAACTCGACATTAGACTGAGCATACCCATAACGCTGAGCATGCCAATCACTATGGCACTTGGCAACAGCCAATTGCTCTTCTGTCATATCAATGCCAATTACTTTTCCTGTCTCCCCCACCAGTCGAGATAGCAAATAACAATCCCTTCCAGTACCACAACCCAAATCCAGCACGGTAGTTCCTTCAAGTGCTGTTGGTAAGGGTGTACCACAACCATAATAACGTGCTACGACCTCTGGATGAATATCTGCCAACAGTGGTCTTAGATATTGCGGAATAGCATCCAGCGTACAACATGCACTGGTTTTTAAATCTTCATTAGATTTTAACACTTGACCATAGTAATTTTGTACTGACTCACTGATTGCTGTGTTACTCATTTCTTCTCCCGTTTTAAATCTTACAAGTTATCTCGCTGACCTATAGTTTTATACTTAATATTATTTAGACTGCATTGCTTTATCTAATGTTTGTTTAATACTTTTACGTGATTGCTCTGAAAGTTTAGCCGAACCCGATAAAATCTCTTTTCCAGCTCGCCCTGCTTTTTGAGCGATATTATGCAATACCAATATATCTCTTGCATATTCGCGACATAACCGACATATCATTGTATGCAAGAAAAAATCCAGTTGTTCTTTCAGGGTTAATTTCTTATTCAGTTTTTTTGAAGCTAAATAACTAGCCTGTTTACACGTCAACATTCTAAAAACCTCTACTTAGTTTTTCCAGTTAATATCAAGACAGTGCCTTAATTGCACTCTTACTCTTGATTGCATAACCCAAAAATTATTCATTGTTGAAATGGACATAAGCTCACAAACTTCTTCACTTGTCATATTATCGAACTCACTTAACATAAATAATTGAGCCATACGGGGAGGTAAATGTGAAATACATTGTTGTAAAATCACCAAAAATTGATCTTGCTCCATTGCCTCTTCTGGTTTCGACCATGAGGATAAGTTGACATGCCAATGACCTTGTTGGTTAAAAAAATCATCCTTTTCGGCAATGATATTTTCATCAAATTCCTGTACGTTATCGCGTGATGCTTTGCGAAAATAATCAATCACTTTATGTTTTAAAATACCGATTAGCCATGTTTGCTCAGTTGATTGACCGGTATATTTATCTTTGGCCTTTAGTGCGGCTAAAAATGTTTCTTGAACTAAATCTTCAGCCACTTCTGATTTTCTTACACGGGCCAGTCCAAAACGATAAAGAATATCACCATACAACGCCAACCACTGCTCTGGATTTGATAACTTATGCGTCATAGAACCTGTCCTTATATTATTATTTTATTCGGACTATTTAAACACAAAAACCAGCTTATTTAATAGCGTTTACAGACCAGTCATAGGGAATATCTGCAACAAGCTTAAATTGAGATAATTCAGGTTTATAGTGCCCAATAAACCTTGAAACACCCCCAGCCTTTTGGAAATCATCTTCAAACCAGTTAAATATCTTTGATACATGAATAGTTTTATTAACTATTTTTAGACCTTTACCTTGATTATTTAAAAACTGTTGTACTTGATTATCTAATTGTAAATTCAACTTTGTTGATGTGTACGGCTCATCTCTTAAATTGGGGCAACTGACTGAAGCGCACACTATAGCAAAATGAATACGTGGCTCATGCATTAAGCGAAGAATTTTATTTTCAACATCTCCTAAAGAAATTGATTTACCACCTATTGTACCTACTGGCTTATTCCACACAGGGTTATACCAACTTCCTATATCTTTAATACTGGCTACCGGCCAATGATCTGACACCATTTTTAAGGCTAAAATATTATAGCTATTGATATAAAAAGAAAGTTTTTCCTGTCGGTTTTCTATTTTATTCAAATCAAAGTTAGAAATACCCTGGTAGGCTTTTTCTAAACTCCCATTAGTTTTGATTTTTTCATAATCAACCAACATTAATGCAACACCATTTTTTATACCCGGTTTTACATGTTTTAACACGGCGGTATAATTATTCCAGTCAGGCTCTGTTGCATAGACTGACCAAGTTAAAAAAAACATACTTACTATTAATATGACTGATCGCATTTTCTTCTCTGTTATAAATATTTTTTTTAGTCGTTTAAAAAAGCCAATCCTTACATTTTTTTATTTTATCACCTAAACTTTAATGATTGATCAACCTATGATGAATGACTCCTACTCTATGTTTATTGGCAGAATTACAATACAATCTTCTGTTTTCTATTTACATGACCAAGCCTTGTTGCTTAAAATAAAATGTTACTTCATCAGTTAATTTCAATTACAAGCAAAAAATCAGCTGATGCTGTAGCCGTTATTCATAAGGATAAGTCATGGAGTTATCAAGAACTTGATCTTTTGGTTTATCAACAAGCTATTGCATTACTTGCTGTAGGCTTAAAACCTCAGCAACGCCTTGGTATTTACTTACCCAAACAAATAGAAACCGTTACTAGTTTCTTTGCTACCACACTAGCTGGTGGTGTTTTTGTTCCTATTAACCCTGTCCTTAAAGCCTCTCAAGTCAATCACATTTTAACGGATTGTAATATACAAATATTAGTGACCTCCATAAGCCGGTTAAATAGTCTTAAAAGTTGCTTATTGAATAGCCCCGAATTACACACTATTATCGTTGTCGAAAATAAGGAATTAGATGCTAAACTCTTTTCTAATAAATCAATACTTTGTTGGCAAGATTTTTTAAGCCTTTCAACTAACTTAATATTACCTAAGTTAATTGATACCAGTATGGCTTGTATTCTCTATACCTCTGGCAGTACAGGTAAACCAAAAGGGGTGGTTTTATCGCACAGAAACATCATTATGGGTGCAGAAAGTGTCGTTGAATACCTTAAAATACAAGCAACAGATAATATTTTAGCAGTCCTGCCTTTTAGTTTTGACTATGGGCTTAACCAGCTTACAAGCTCACTATTTAAAGGAGCTTGCTGTACTTTATTAGACTATTTATTACCCCGTGATGTTATCAATGCTATAGAGAAAAACCATATTACTGGCTTGGCTGGTGTCCCCTCTTTATGGGCACAACTTGCTAAAGTAACGTGGCCAGAAACTATTGCTACACATTTACGTTATATGACTAACTCTGGCGGAAAAATGCCAAAACTCCTGTTAGACTCCATTCAAAGAAAATCACCAAGTAGTCAGTTTTATTTAATGTATGGTTTAACTGAAGCCTTTAGATCAACCTATCTCCCCCCTGATAAATTACACTCACACCCTGACTCTATTGGTAAGGCGATTCCCAATGCAGAAATTATGCTTGTGAAAGAAGATGGAAGTTTATGTAAAGCCAATGAACCCGGTGAACTGGTTCATAAAGGTAGCTTAGTGAGCATGGGGTACTGGAATAACCTAGATGAAACAGCTAAACGCTTTAAACCTGCACCTAATCAACTTAAACAACTTCCTATACCTGAGCTTGCTGTGTGGTCAGGCGACCAGGTGATTCAAGATGAAGAAGGTTATTTTTATTTTGTTGGGCGTAAAGATGAAATGTTAAAAACATCAGGCTATCGTGTGAGCCCCACTGAAATAGAAGATGTTATTTATAACTCTGGGTTAGTCAAAGAAGCTGTTGCTATAGGCATTGCAGATGACTCATTAGGACATCGGATTTATGTTGTTGTCAGTCCTGACAACAAAAACGAATTTGAGCCATCATTACTTATGCAATATTGCAAAACCCAATTAGCAAATTATATGATACCTGCTAGAATCATTGTATTAACCGACTTACCTAAGACAGCTAATGGTAAAATCGATAGAAAAAATTTGATTTTACAGTTTGAGAACAAGACTTTGTAGAGCGGACTTTAGTCCGCTATAGAGACCGATTGGTTATTGCGGACTGAAGTCTGCTCTACAATTATAAAAGCCATGTAATATTATCAACACACCTTCTTAATTTATGAATAAGCCTCAACATCATAATCTTACTTTATTTGAAAGCAAAGGTAACGAGTTACTTGTTGGCGGAATAAAATTAACACAATTAAGTCAACGGGTTGGGCAAACACCCTTTTACGCCTATGATCGACAGTTAATTACTCAAAGAGTGAGTGAATTACGTCAACAAATGCCGGCTGGTTTAAAAATACACTATGCCATCAAAGCAAACCCTATGCCTGCTTTGGTACAACATATGGCAACATTAGTTGATGGCTTTGATCTTGCCTCTGCAAATGAGATGCAAACAGCACTTAACACGCCAATATCTGCCAGCAATATTAGCTTGGCAGGCCCTGGTAAACGCTACCAAGAATTAAAACAGGCAGTTGCTGCAGGAGTCACACTTTATGTCGAATCAGCTAATGAACTAGAATCAATTGCTCAAATTTCTGATAAAATGGGTATAACAGCACGTATAGCGATTAGAATAAACCCAGCTTTTGAGCTTAAGTCATCTGGGATGAAAATGGGGGGCGGCCCTAAACCTTTTGGTATTGATGAAGAGCATATCCCACCTCTGTTAAATCGTATTAAAGAACTTGAACTTGATTTTCAAGGTTTTCATATCTATAGTGGCTCACAAAACTTGAAAGCAGAAGCCATTATTGAAGCGCAACAAAAAAGCTTTGATTTAGCCGACAAACTATCAGAACAGTACCCCCTTCCCTTACCAAAACTAAATATAGGTGGAGGGTATGGGATCCCCTATTTTGCCGGTGAAAAACCTTTAGATACTCAACGCATTGGTGATACCTTAGAAAGCGCGATAAATCACTTTAAAAAAACGCAGCCACAAACTGAAATTATTATTGAATTGGGACGTTATCTTGTGGGTGAAGCCGGTGTTTATGTGAGTAAAATAATAGATAAAAAGGTTTCACGAGGTCAAACTTATTTAATTATTGATGGTGGTTTGCATCATCACCTCGCAGCCTCAGGTAATTTTGGGCAAGTTATTAGAAAAAACTACCCATTAAGTATTGGCAATAAAATACAAGGTAACAAAACAGAAAACGTTACTATAGTCGGACCTTTATGTACGCCGCTTGATGTACTGGGAGACAAGGTTACTTTACCTGTTAGCGAAATAGGTGATTTTGTAGTTATTTACCAATCAGGTGCTTATGGTTACACAGCAAGTCCTCATCAATTTTTAAGCCAACCAACATGTGTTGAAGCTTTAGTTTAAGGTATACATTAAAATTTCTTTTAATTTTCAGTTCAAAAAATATCATTATGAATAACGAGAACCAAAAATCAACTAATGTTGTCTGGCATCAAGCCACCGTTAGCCGAAAGCGTAGAGAGGAAAAAAACCAGCATAAATCAGCCGTTCTTTGGTTTACTGGACTTTCCGGTTCAGGAAAATCAACGTTAGCACATGCTGTTGAAGAGGCTCTCTATAAATTAGGGTTAAACACCTTTGTGCTGGATGGTGATAATGTCCGGCATGGCCTTAATAAAGACTTAGGCTTTAGTGATACTGATCGTAAGGAAAATATTCGTCGTATTAGTGAAATATCAAAACTTATGCTGGAAGCAGGTATAATTACCCTAACGGCTTTTATTTCACCTTTTAAAGAAGAGCGTGCCATGGCTAGGAGCTTAATGCCCCATGGCGACTTTATTGAAATCTACTGTCAATGCCCTCTTGATACCTGTGAAACAAGAGATGTTAAAGGCTTATACAAAAAAGCACGCAATGGAGAAATAAAAGACTTTACAGGCATATCTTCTCCTTATGAAGCCCCTTCAAATCCTGAATTAAGAGTGGATACTCATAAACTATCTCTTGAAGAAAGTGTTGCCAAGGTTATACAACTTTTACAAAATCGGCATATTATTCCTGCTGCGAAATAATTCATAGCTTTATACAATGAAAAAATTTGTAGAGCGAAGTGAATATCGACTATTGTGGGCTGAATTCCACCCTACAATCATGAACTATGGTTTGTTAAGAGCCATAAAATAATAATTAGTTTATAAACTTATCAATGAACTTTATTAGAAATAATCAAATAACTTTTCCTGTTTATATAATTTCCATATTTCTGCTTTCTATCCTTGTGTTCTTTGATACATGGAAGTCACTAGTTGAAATATGGGAGCGTTCAGACACCTACGCTCATGGTTTTTTGGTTATTCCCGCCAGTATATGGCTAATATGGCAAAACAAATCTCTACACCCCTTTTTACAGCCTACCAAGCCCAGCTTGTTAGGACTGACTTTTATTTTATTTAATGGGATATTTTGGCTATTTGGGGCAATGACTCAAATACTCGTTATTCAACAACTAGCTTTAGTCGGTATACTAATCGGCAGTTTTTGGTTTTACCTTGGAAACGATACGATAAAACAGTTTATTTTTCCCATATTATTTTTATATTTTATGGTACCGGTAGGAGAAGCGCAGTTACTCCCTTATTTGATGCAATTTACAGCTGATTTTACTATTGCTTTACTTCGATTAACAGGTCTTAGCGTTTACCGAGAAGGCTTACACTTCACCCTGGTATCAGGTCAATGGTCTGTTGTGGAAGCCTGTAGTGGCGTACGTTACCTTATCTCTTCACTCACTTTAGGCACTATCTATGCCTATATCACCTATAAGAAGAATTACAAACGTGCAATTTTTATTTTATGCTCACTGGTTGTGCCTATTTTCGCCAACGGCATGCGTGCCTATATGATTGTTATGATTGGTCATTTAAGTGGTATGAGATTAGCGACAGGTGTTGATCATATTATTTATGGTGCCATCTTTTTTGCTATTATTATTTTTATAATGTTTTATATTGGCTCTTTTTGGCGAGATCCTGAAATAGATAAAGAAAGTATTTCACAGCTTAAAGTACCCACTAATACTTATACAAAGCAAAAAACCAGCTTAGTCATGCTGTTAATCGTACTTTGTTTTGCTTTTTGGCCATTAACAAAAGACCAACT
>JAJRUF010000196.1 GCA_024277935.1 Gammaproteobacteria bacterium | reverse complement strand
TCACATTTTTTTCTTAATTTCAGTTGAACATCAACTATTTTTAAGGCTTGCTGAGAATCATTATCTTGATTGGCTCGTTCAATAAGACTAATGCCAAGTGCCACACGGTCTAATAATTGTTCATACTGGTTATTTAAAAAATCGTCTTTATCATTTAATTCAGTTGCATGATATGTGCAATCAAGACAAAGCTCTGCAATACGTTCAAGGTGATTAGCTATATTGTCAATTGAGCGTAACGCAATAATTTCAGTTTCATTATTTTCAACGCCAAGCATCTGTTGAAAACTATCATTATGAATACGAATTTTGAGATTGTGGATGTATCCACTACGATCCAGACTGCCTGAGCAAAGTTTTTTTTCTTGATTAGAAAAAAAACTTTGCAGGTTGGATATTTGTGTTCCGACTTCAACAACCAAAAATCTAAGGTTATTGAGTTGATTTTTTGGAAGAAGAATGGTCAATTTATTTTTTAAGAATACTGCTTTTGCAATCAGCTTGTTAATATGTTGATTGCATAATAGTAGAAACTAATATTTTTACACAGATATTTTTTATTAAAATAAACCCAACTGAACTTGTGCGACTTCAGACATCATTTCTCTGCTCCAGGGTGGATCAAGAACGACTTCAACATTAACTGAACTGACACCCGGCAAGGTACGGATATTGGTTTCTACATCACCTTGGATAACAGGCCCCATTCCACAGCCTGGAGCCGTTAAAGTCATTTGAATATAAACTGAGTTGCCTTCTTCAGCGGGCTCAACTTTACATTGATAAACTAAGCCTAAGTCAACGATATTAACTGGGATTTCAGGGTCATAAACAGTTTTCATAACTTCCCAGCAGTTTTTTTCAACCGCAATGGGATCTGTTTCTGAAACCAGAGTATGTAGTGAGTGTACTTCTTTTCCTAAGGCATCTGCATCCTTACCTGAAATACGAACCATATGTCCGTGCTCAGTTACTACCGTATAGTTATCACCTAAAGATTGGTGGATGGTGACCTCTTTACCTTTACTTAAGGTGCCAGGGTTGCCATCAGGAATCATGACTATATTGACATCGCGAGTTAAAACAACTGTTTCTCTTTCTGACATGGTGTTAATTAGTGTTTAAATGTTTGTGCATCAATTAATTGGCCGGTCACACCTTTACTTTCAGAGCTAAATAAATAGCTGTAGATAGTATTTAAGCTATCCATTGCAGGAAGTTTGGTTTTATCTTCAGCTGGAAACAACTTCTTTCTCAAGGGTGAATTAATGGGGCCGGGGATAAGTGTGTTAACGCGTATTTTTTGAGCTGCTTCTAACTCTTCTGCCAAAATTTTTGCTAAACCTTCAAGTGCAATTTTAGACACTCCATAAGCACCACTATAGGCCGAGGGTACTCTAGCCATAGAATCACTGGTGAAAACAATGGAAGCTTGTTGTTCACTTTTCTGTAACACAGGGAGTAAAACGCGAGTGAGTAGAAAAGGAGCGTTTAAATTGACGTTTAAAGTATGACCCCATTCTTTTGTTTCATGGATTTCTATTGGGGTATAGGCGCTGAGCTCAACGGCTGAATGCAGTAAACCTTGCAGTGAGCCATAGGTTTTATTAATAGTAACCGCTAATTCTTCATATTGAACTTCAGATGCACCCGCAAGATCAAAAGGGTAAATAGCAGGTTTTTCTGCGCCCACCTCAACAATAGCATCATAAATTTTTTCTAATTTAGGAATGCTTTTATCCAGTAAAATAATATGCGCACCTTGTTTAGCTAAAGCTAGAGCTGCAGTGCTACCAAGCCCACCGGCGGCTCCAGTAATTAAAATAAGCTGATCTTTTAATGGCATGTCGCTGTAATCCATGATGTTAATTGTTTGGGGCTCTCTATTAATATATCTGCATCCCAGTTTAAAGGGGAGTCGTCAGGTTTAAGGTAACCATATAGGGCTGCGATGGTTTTCATATTACTATTTTTACCTGCCTGAATATCGTGTAAAGCATCACCAATATAAACACATTCTTCTGGCTTTACCTCAGCTACTCTACAGGCTGTCAACATTGGCTCTGGATGGGGTTTGCTGTTAGCGGTAGTGTCACCACTAATAATACAAGATGCTCTGTGTGTTAGTTTAAAAGCAGCAACTAAAGGCTCGGTGAAGCGTGCTTTTTTGTTAGTAACAATTCCCCATTTAAGTCCTAGTGACTCTATTAACTGAAGCGTCTCGGGAATGCCTGGAAAAAACTGACTATGATTGGCAATATTGTCTTGATATAGCGAGAGCATGGTATTTAAAATTTTAGTCTGAGTTATATTGTCAGTACCAATACAGTGATTAATCATAACGGCTGCACCATAAGAGATGTAAGGTTTAATCTCTTTACTTAAAACCTGCTTAAAACCATGAATCTTTAAAGCTGTATTTAGACAAGCAATTAAGTCAGGTGCAGTATCGACCAAGGTGCCATCTAAATCAAATAATACACAGCTTAAATTAAACTTTACAGACATTATAAAGGGCGTTTAAATGCCGCAATGTAGTTGACATCAATATCTTTACCCAGCTTAAAATGTTTACTAAAAGGGTTATATTCAATACCTACTATGCCTTGTAATTCAAGGCCTGCCTGCCTTGCTGTCTGGCTGAGTTCTGATGGTTTTATAAAGGTTTTATATTCATGAGTGCCTTTAGGTACCATTTTTAATAAATGTTCAGCCGCAACAATTGCCAATAAATAAGCTTTAGGTACACGGTTTAAAGTAGAAAAGAAAACCATGCCGCCGGGTTTAACCATTTTTGAACATGCTGAAATAATAGAGCCAGGGTCAGGGACGTGTTCTAGCATTTCCATACAGGTCACATGATCAAAACTATTAGGCTGCTGTTCGGCAAGTTTTTCCGCACTGATTTTTTTGTAAGATGCAGATATACCAGATTCCAAACCATGCAACTCGGCAATATCCAGTAAATCTTCACTTAAATCAATCCCCAGTGCATCCGCACCATGTTTTGCTAATCCTTCAGTGAGGATTCCACCGCCACAGCCAACGTCAACAATACGTTTGCCATGTAAGTAAGCATAATCCTGAATAAAACGAATTCTTAATGGATTAACATCATGTAATGTTTTAAATTCACCTTGTGGGTCCCACCAGCGCTCTGCTTGTGAGCCAAACTTTTCTATTTCGTGTGGGTGTACATTTTCTGTTGCAGTCATAATTATTAAATGGTTAAATATTTATATAGTTTACTATATTACTAGGTTATTCGCTATTTGTTGTGTAAGTAAAACCCTCTATTTTACCCTAGAAGTTTATAAGGTTATAAATTTGCTTATTTATTGTCTCAGGTGAAAGGAAAGCTGGGTGTTAAAAATAAAAAGCTGATAAGATATGATCTTCTTAGTCTAAGCCTCTCTTTTTAGCTAGTAGTCAGGTGGTTGTTAGATCTTTTTTCCATTAAATAAAAAGGGTGTTTTTGGAGGCGTGTTAAAAATGTTTTTTTTAATATCGATTGCTTAGGTTATTGATATGATAGGCTCAACATCATTGTTTCTGAAATGTGATAAATACCTCAGGCCGGCTGTCGCTGGTTTTTTTGTGCCTGTTTTTTATAGGCCAATCTTATTTTTGTATATTTTGCTTAAAATCTTATTTTTATTAATTTTAGTAACAAGTTGTAGTTATATTCAGAAGCCTATGCAGCTTACTGACGATATGACGGGGTATGCTGAAAAATTATATAAAAGGCAAAATCAAGTGATTTTACAGGTGATGGAGGTGCTTGAAGAAGAGTTACCGTTAGCTGAGGACGAAAAACTTTCAGAGGCTGAGTTACAAATGTATGATAACTGTTATTTGTTAAATGAGATGGCTGTCCATGAAATGGAGGGAGACAGTGTAAGTTTTTACTTTAAAGGACAAGTTCAAAGAAGTCTTAAAAACTGTAATAAAGGCGTTAATCATTTAGAAACAGTGTTAAGACATGTGGTCAAATAGTTTTTTGGTGCATTAACTAAGCCCCCCTTTGATTGCACTATAAATTGATATTAATTTCGTTCAGAATTTAATAAGCCGATAATATCCTTAGTCTCTGGCCGTACACCACGCCAAATAAAAAATGCTTCAGCCGCTTGTTCTACTAACATTCCCAGTCCATCCAGGCTGTTTACTGCCTTGTGCTCTAAGCCCCATTTTACAAATGCAGTAGGTTTGTTGCTGTATGCAAGATCATAGCAACTGCCTTGTTTTGCAAGTAGAGTGCTTGTTAAAGGGGGAAGTTCACCGGTTAAACTTGCTGAAGTGGCATTTAAAATCAGATCAAACTCATTATCTCTTATATCCTGGTAGGAGCAACCTGCAATATTTCCTAGGTGGGAAAATTCTTGCCTTAGATTAACAGCTTTTTCGACAGTGCGGTTGGCAATAACAATGTGAGTGGGTGATTGTTCCATTAGGGGGGCAATAATACCGCGACTTGCACCACCTGCACCTAGAATTAAAATTCGTTTCTTTAATAGAGAAAGCTTGTGGTTGATAGTTAAGTCTGCAACGAGACCTATACCATCTGTATTATCACCTAATAAACTACCATCTTTTTGTAAAACAAGGGTGTTAACGGCTTTACTTAACTTTGCTCGCTCAGACAAAATATCAGCTCGTTGCCAAGCAAGTTCTTTTAATGGCACAGTGCAATTTAGACCTTTTCCACTGTGCTTAAAGAAATCAGCTACAGCAGAGGTAAACGATTCGGCAGGAACATCTTGAGCAGTATAATTTAATCGCTGCTGAGTTTGTTCGGCAAATAAAGTATGAATGCGGGGTGATTTGCTGTGGTTTATGGGATGACCAAAAACAGCATATTGATCTGTTGTATTCATTTGTTTTCCTTTAACCATTTAGCCACATCTTTTGCGTAATAACTAAGAATTGCATCACTACCTGCACGTTTAAAAGCAACAAGTGATTCTAATACAATTTGTTGTTCATCTAACCAGCCGTTTAAAGCCGCTGCTTTTAACATGGCATATTCACCACTTACCTGATAGGCAAATGTGGGTACGGAAAATTGTTCTTTAGCGCGACGGATAATATCAAGATATGGCATACCAGGTTTAACCATAATCATATCTGCGCCTTCAGCTAAATCTAATTGAATTTCACGCAAAGCCTCGTCAGAATTGGCGGGATCCATTTGGTAACTATATTTATTGCCACTGCCTAAATTTCCTGATGAGCCAACAGCATCTCTAAAGGGGCCGTAAAAGCTGGAGGCATATTTTGCTGAATAAGCTAAAATTTGAGTGTTGATAAAGTTATTAGACTCCAAAGATTGTCTAATAGCACCAATACGGCCATCCATCATATCGGAAGGTGCAACGATATCCACGCCAGCTTGGGCATGTGATAAGGCTTGCTTACAAAGCACTTCAACTGTTTCGTCATTAATAACATAGCCTTTATCATTAATCAGCCCATCTTGTCCGTGAGACGTGAAAGGGTCTAATGCTACGTCAGTAATAATACCTAAATCAGGAAAAGCTTGTTTTAAGGCTCTAACGCAACGTTGAGCCAGCCCTTCAGGATTATAAGCTTCCTTAGCATCATCCGATTTTTTATCTGCTGAAGTTACGGGAAAAAGAGCAATGGCAGGAATGCCTAATTGATGAGTTTTCTCAGCTTCTGTCAGTAATAAATCAATAGAAAGGCGTTCAACGCCAGGCATTGATGATATGGTTTGCCTTTGTTTAACCCCTTCAATAACAAACATGGGATAGATAAGGTCATTAAGTGATAATAAGTTTTCTCGCATTAATCGACGAGAAAAATCGTGATAACGCATTCGTCTCATGCGTGTTTTTGGAAAAACAATGTTATTATGTTCCATCTTACCCATAATTTGTGGTTAAAAATATCTTTGTAAACTTTACCCAGTCGTGACTGCGTAAAGTTTACAAAGATTATTGTATCAGTGCGCTTATTTTATAGGTACTTAAAATAAATACTATGACACTTTACGTAAAGTGGAGACTTTATGAAATATCAAAATATCAAAAAAATTCTTTTATTGGCGAGTTTTTCTATTATTTTAGGGTTGGTTTCAGGCTCGAAAGTGATGGCTGAAAGCTTGGCTGCCCC
>JAJRUF010000195.1 GCA_024277935.1 Gammaproteobacteria bacterium | reverse complement strand
GTCATTAGAGCACATTGAAAACCCTGTAGAAATTTCACTAAATCCGGCCTGGGTTGAAAAGTCAGGTGTTTTCCAATATTTCGATATTGATATTTCGGAAGACCCTTTACAAAAAACAATAAATGATGGGTTAACTGGGAAAAACAGTTTTTTCGCCAAGCGAGAGATGATCGATGAATATGGCTGGCGCAATTTTGGTGACTTATATGCAGACCATGAAACCGATGGATATGATGGTGATGAAATATTTGTTTCACACTACAACAATCAGTATGACCCAATATACGGATTTTTACGCCAATTTGCCTTGACCGGTGAATCTAAATGGTTTGAGTTAGCCGACGATCTGGCCCATCATGTTATAGATATAGACATTTATCATACCAAGCATGATAAAGGCGAATATAATGGCGGGCTTTTCTGGCACACGGACCATTACCTGGATGCAGCCACATCGTCCCACCGATCTTTTTCAAAATTTCAAAAAAGTGATGCCTATATTGATCATCTAGGGGGCGGCGGACCCGGCGGCCAGCATTGCTACACCACGGGATTACTATATCACTTTTTAATAACCGGAAATCATTCTTCCAAAAAAGCTGTTTTTCAATTAGCTGACTGGATCACAAGAGTCTACGAAGGGTCAGGAACACTGCTGGGCGTATTGCTATCTATTAAAAATCGAAATCAAATCGGCATTAAAAATATTTTAACGGGAAAATACCCTCTAGATCGCGGGACAGGCAACTATATAAATACTTTGCTTGATAAATTTATAATAACTCAACAACAAGCAACCCTGCTTCAAGTTGAATTTATTATTAAAAATACCGTTCACCCTTTAGATGACTTGAAAAAAAGAGATCTCGGCAATGCTGAGATAAGGTGGTTTTATACCGTTTTCCTGCAATCTGTCTGTCGTTATTTACAGACTAAAGAAGAACTATCTTCTCTCGATGAATCATTTTATTATGCTCGAGACTCACTCTTGCATTACGCTGACTGGATGCTAGAAAACGAATATCCTTATTTAGAAAAACCTGACATTTTAGAATTCCCAAACCATACATGGACGGCCCAGGATATACGAAAAGTAAATATACTGTTATTTGCAAGTTATTACTCACCCGATATATCATCAGCCTATTCGATAAAAGCCAAACAACTTTACAGTTATATTACAGATAATTTATCATCTGATAAAAACAGAACTTATACTCGGATCCTGGCCATATTAATGCAAAATCATGGAGCCGTAGCCTTCTTCGACAACCTGAAAAAAAGTGCTCAATTCGAGGCTATAAGACAATACACTCCATTGAAAAGATATCATCGATTTAAAGTCATAAGAAATATAACCGCTGTTTCTTTTAACGCCATAAGACACTTTTCACTTAAACAAGAGTTACTATGGCTCTCTCTCCGCTCTGAGACTATAGCAAAACTACTCAGATTCCGATTATGAATAAAACTTTGATTTCTTTTATTATTCCTCATAAAGGGCGAGAAAAATTTCTGCAACAAACGCTAGAATCTATCGTTTCTCAAGAGATTGATTTATCATTAATCGAAGTCATTATAGTGACTCAAAATGATAGATTAACCAATGAGACTCTTAATTTTCAACAAAACGTAACGTTATCAGTTTACACAAAACCAGTCACCGACTCTATTTCTTCATTAAGGAATTATGGAGCAAAAAAAGCAAAGGGTGAATACCTGGCTTTTCTTGACGCAGATATAAGCCTTTCATCTAACTGGGCAAACTGTATGTTAGATGAATTGAATACATCACACAGTAACAGAGTGCTTATCAGTGCTATTCAAAAAAACTCTGAGCACGCAAATAGCATAGAAAAAATCAGAACCGCTCTGAACAACATAAGCAAAGGTTCAAATGTTGACAGCCTCGCTGGTAGCAACCTCTTTTTAAAGGCTAAAACTTTTAAATTAGCAGGCGGCTTCCCTTCAAAATTAACCACGTGTGAGGATATTTATTTTACAAATAAAGTGGGGGATTTAGGTTTCCTGTATTTGTCTCCCATGGCTACATTTATTCATTTGGGTGAAGATAAAGATTACAGCGGCATGTTTAAAAAAGAAATCTGGAGAGGGCTATCTAACCTGCAATCACTTAAAGGCAGAAAAATACCACTAAGGGAGTTCCCAAGCATATTAATACCAGTAGTATTAATGCTTTTATTTGTCCTAAGCATTCTCATGTTGACACAGAATTTTTATATACTATCAATTATTTCGATACTTATGATGCTCCTCCCCGTAATCGTGTACTCAATAAGGTTAAGAAAACATTCGAAGAATCAAAAAATTAAGTTTATTGATTTATTAACCTTTTACATTGTTTATTTTAGCGCCCGTAGTATTGGCATCTATAAATGGTTATACAAAACTTTAATAAAAACTTAACGCAGATTGCTCATCGAAAAAATGGGAAACTTAAAGCATCTAACTAAAAATGTATTTTTTTTCATCTCGGTCGTATTAATCTCACCAATTTTAATTTTATACTTGTTGCTGAGAACCTTCTTTAAATCGGACGCCCTTTTTGCCGGATTTTCGCAATTTTTAAGCCTGTTACCCGGAAAAACAGGCGCTTATCTTCGCGCTGGATTTTATCGATATACCATGACGCTGTGCAGTAAAGATGCCGTAATTTCTTTCCTTGTCCTCTTTGCACAGCAAGATACTGAAATTGAATCAGGTGTCTACATTGGCCCAAACTGTAATGTCGGCTCCTGCAAAATCAAAAAACACACACTTTTAGGAAGCGGCGTTCATATCATAAGCGGCAAAAAGCAACATAAATTTGATGACCCTGATGCTCTTATAAAAGATCAGGGCGGCGTATTTGAAAAAATCATTATAGGCGAAGACTGCTGGATAGGTAATGGAGCGCTAATTCTTGCAAGCATTGGAAATAAGTGCATAGTGGGCTCCGGGTCAGTAGTAACTAATGAAATACCTGCATATTCCATAGTTGCCGGCAATCCCGCCAAAATAGTTATGTCTAGAAAAACCAAATAGTTAAGCCTGAAACCTTAAGTTTACAGTCAAGCTATCTGGGGCATCACCTTTCTTGTTTAATTCTAAGCTAATTAGCATTTTCAACGGGTTCTGGTTATTATAGCGATATGATTTATCGATCAATACGATGAAGGAATGCCGCATGTTGAACAATACTTTTAAATCAGGAATATTTATTAGCCTGATACTTTATTTCACATTTATACTCACAGGATGCTTTGGTGGAGGTGATGGCGGTGATAGCAGCGTTGGCGGCACCAGCCCTAATTCAGACACTCCAACGATAACGGGGCCATCTGATCTTATCTATATAAGGTACCCAATCGCTGAAAAACAGAATGCCCCCGCGCCTGCTGGCAGGGTTTCTTTACCCGCAGGTGAAACACCTTATAACATTGAACCAGGCGCTGATTTGATGTTACTCAAGGCAAATGGCGATGAAATAGTGCTAGTGGACTGCACAACTTGCAGTACGATGGATCCATCTATCTCCTTTGATGGCAAAACAGTTTACTACGCACTTTACGATAAAGTGCTTAATAACCCCTATGGCGATGAATATGCAAGCTGGATTTATAAAATCCATCTGAAGGGCCACCCCGATTTTAATAATTATAAGCCAATACGACTAACTTATAATGATGGTTTTGACTCAGTACAATACAAAGCAAATCAAGACTCTTCTGGAAACATTAAAAGTGCAGCCCATGACCAGAGCATGTATAGAGCAATACGTGACATGGGGCCTACACCGCTAGCCGATGGAAGACTACTGTTTACCTCAAACCGATCCGCACTTACTGCCTTTCACCCGGATACCAATGCGATTATAAGAGGCAGCGTTCAACAACTATATGTAATGGATGACCATGATGGAACGGCAGTAACCAAGGAGCTCGCGAATATTCAACTATTAGAAACAGGCAATATTCATTTGGTGCAGCATCCTATTCAACTAAAGGATGGCAGAATACTCTTTTCAACCTGGCAGGATGTTGGCACAAAATATTATGGTCCAAGTTTTCGATATTCATCGACTCCTCTTTTTACGATACACCCTGATGGATCCAACCTTAAACAGTTTACTGAACCACATGACCATCATAAAAATGTAGAGCATTTTATTTCGCAGCTCTCTGACGGACAGGTTGTTTGGGGACAATATTATCCTAACCTGGAAGGCTTTGGAATTATTTTGAGGGC
>JAJRUF010000194.1 GCA_024277935.1 Gammaproteobacteria bacterium | reverse complement strand
TGCTAATTATACCATAACATACTGATATAACAGGTATTATATTTAAATATACGTGAAAATGGGTGGCAATTTTCACTTAAAGCTGAAAAAATTTAAAAAAGCGCCTGAGTTAAATGCTAGTTCTCGGACAGCCTCCTAGGTGTGATTAAATTAATCATGTTTATAGGTCTCATCACGAGTGATCTAGTAAAAGAGAAACTCACGATGAGATATAAATTAGAAAAACCAGCTTATAATATTTTTTTGCATTTTTAGCTAAAAATATAAAAACAGGGTAGACATAAAAAATAATATACAGTATTATAGCGACCTTTAGGAGAGGTGGCTGAGTGGCCGAAAGCGGCGGTCTTGAAAACCGTTGAGGGTTTATCCCCTCCCAGGGTTCGAATCCCTGCTTCTCCGCCATAATACATACTAGGTTTTAATCTACCGCAAAGTGATAACCTTAAAGAATTAATTTAGAGTTGCTCACTAGCCAATACACAAACTACTTTGCAACACTCTTCCCTAAATCACAAACTGAGTTTGCCATTATGGCAAAAATCGCGCTGTCTTCATAGATTTCGTTAAAACTCTCTCAGTCTTCATAAGCTTACTTAATTTATGCTCTAATTCTCGGTTTACGCGTATCAACTAAAAATAACGGCCTATCTTTATTGGTGAAAATATTAGCTAATAAAGTTTTGTCTTGTTGTTTTTCCACACACGTCACGAATAATTAACGCCTCTTCACCACTAATAGAGCCTGTGCGGCAGTGAATTTGAAGCTAATAGCATCTAGCACTCCGTCAACATTGTATTGACGGGTAAAGTGGTTTTAATTTAACTCTCGCATTCTAGTTGTAAAACGCCAGTTTACACAAATAGTCTCTTGATTTCGTGATTCTTCTCGTGAGGCTATTTCCGAACGCAAGCTTTCTTGGTCTGGAATTCTTCGGTTTAACGTCGTGAAACCTGACACTTACCACCCTGAATTACAATCAATAGAAACTTGCTTCAGTGTGGTTAAAAACCATGCGGTTAGAAATTGTAACTTTACAATGGAGAATTTAATTGAACAACTTGATTCTGGTTTTGAAAAAGTTACGGCTAAAACAGGCACAAAAATTATCGCAAAAGTGAGAAAGATTGAGAGTGAATTTTAGATAGAGGATTTAAAACTAGATGCAAAAGAAGTAGCTCCTCTTGAAAGGTATCAATCTATCTGCGAACAGCTATAAGGGTTTAATCAAAAAAAAAACCGTTTAATTATTCTAAACTGATATAAAAATGATTGAAAAATAAACGAATATCAGCTATTTAGAAAATCAAACGGTTAATGACTATCTCCGTGATAAATTATATATTGAACGTGCGATGGTTTAAAGAGTAAAAAAGGTTTATAAAATATAAACTAATAGTTTATAGAAGGGGGTAATGGATGGACAAATTAAATAATATGCAGGTTTTTTGTCGTATAGTGGAGCTGGGGACTTTTGCAGCTGTGGCACGGGAAATGAATTTATCTGCCATGATGATAAGTAAATATATGGCACAGTTGGAAAAGTCCCTCGGGGTGGTATTACTTAATAGAACAACGCGAAGTTTGACAGTAACCGAAGCAGGAGAGTTATATTATAACAGAAGCAAACAATTATTAGAGGATTTTCATGATTTGGAGGTATCGACTGCAGGACTAGGGTCTACAGTAAAAGGTGAGCTAAAAATTAATGCACCGATTGATTTTGGTGGTTTATATATGATTCCAGCCATTGATACCTATCAAAAGCTTTATCCTGAGGTGAAAATTCAAATGACACTGGATAATAAGCCTGTTAATTTACGTCAGGGTGATTTTGATATTTCAATTTTAGTCACGGATATTTTAGATCAAGGTGTGGTTGCTAAGAAAATTACACAAACTGAATTATGCACTTATGCTTCAGCCGATTATATTAAGATAAATGGTAGTCCTCAAAGGATTGAAGAATTATCTGAGCATCGGTGCTTGCTTTATATGAATACACCACATGGTGGACAGTGGCTTTTTAATGATAACGGCACTCAGGTGAAAATTAAAAATGATTGGGTCTTTTCGACCAATAATGGCCGGGCATTGTGTGAGGCGGCTGCATTAGGGATGGGGATTATTCAAGTGCCAAAATTATCGGTTGTTTATTATTTAGATAAACAGCAGTTGGTTGAGGTATTGCCAGAGAACAGAGTTTATCCATTACTGGTTTATGCCACTTATTTACAGCGACGCTTTTATCCGGCCAAGTTAACTACTTTTATTGATTTTTTAACTAAATTTTTCGAGAATAAGGTATAAAGTAAGATGTAATTAAAAACATTAAATTCAATAAACTAACTTCTAAGGAAATAAAATGATTTTTTCAACTACCCCGGATGTTCCTGGCATAGAAATATCCGAAAATTTAGGTGTTGTTGCTGGCAATATTGTGCAATCTAAGCATGTTGGGCGTGACATTATGGCAAGCTTAAAAGGTATTGTCGGTGGCGAAATTGCTGGTTATACCGAAATGTTAGCAGATGCTCGTGATAAAGCGATTGAGAGAATGGTTACTGAAGCTAAAAATCGTGATGCTGATGCAATTGTTAATATCCGTTTTACCACCAGTGCTATTATGACGAGTGCATCAGAAATGTTAGCTTATGGAACGGCTGTAAAACTAAAGTAATTCATTTATGGCTATGTTGTTATTTTAGACTATTAATATCATGATAAAACAAAATGACAAGATAAGTATTACGGGTGGTTTATTAGATCGCCGTGTTTTTCTTAAAAAAGGGCTGGTTTTTTCAGTTGCCACATTAAGTTCTGATCCTTTACATGCCACGAGAGATGATGCACGGTTACCTTGGATGAAGACACCGGGTGCAACGTTTAGTAATTATGGTCAGCCATCAACTTATGAGCAGGATGTTATTCGTTGGACCATGGCTAATAGTATGGCGGGTGGTAATGGTGTTTCATGGACTCCATTGCACAAGATGGAAGGGACTATCACGCCTAATGGTTTGCATTTTGAGCGGCATCATAATGGTGTGCCTCAGATAGAGCCAGAGAGGCATCAACTATTGATTCATGGTGCGGTAGAGAAACCATTGATTTTCGATATGGTTGCTTTGCTACGATACCCCATGACTTCATGCTTTACTTTTATTGAGTGCGGAGGAAATAGTAATGCAGCTTGGCGGGATGAACCAATACAAGTAGCTGCTGGCTATTTTCATGGCATGGCTTCCTGTAGTGAATGGACAGGAATACCACTTAGCATTTTATTGAATGAAGCTAAAATAAAAGAACCGGCAAAATGGGTTATTGCTGAGGGTGCAGATGCAGCTATGATGAGTATCAGTATTCCGTTAGACAAAATGCTAGATGATTGTATTTTAGCGGTTTATCAAAATGGTGAGCGTATTAGACCCGAGAATGGTTACCCATTAAGGTTAATTGTCCCTGGTTGGGAAGGTGTGCTTAATGTTAAATGGTTGCGGCGCTTACATCTGACCAATAGACCTTCCATGACACGAAATGAAACGGCTAAATATACTGAGTTATTACCGTCTGGTAAAGCTCGGCAATTTACTTTTGTGATGGAAGCTAAATCATTAATAACCAGTCCTTCTGTGGGGCAGAAATTAGAAAACCCTGGCTTGTATCAGATCAGTGGTTTAGCCTGGAGTGGACGAGGAAGAATCACTAAAGTCGAGGTTTCAGCTGATGCTGGGAGAACTTGGGCTGAGGCTGAATTACAACAACCCGTATTATCTAAATGTTTTACGCGCTTTAGAATACCGTGGCAATGGGATGGAAAAGGTACGGTTTTAAAAAGCAGAGCAGTGGATGAAACTGGGTATATTCAACCGGAAAGGTCGGCACTTATAGCGGCAAGAGGTAAATACGGTTACTTTCATTATAATGCAATTGTTAGCTGGGGTATTTCAAATCAAGGAGAAATTAGCCATGTTTATACGGAATAGTCTGGTTTTTATTGTGTCCTTGATAAGCTTTTCAGTTGCCGCTAAAGAAATATCACCAAATTTAGGTAAAGTTGCATCCATACAATTAATTCAGCAATGGAATAGAGATGTATTTCCTGATGGCGAAGGTTTGCCTATAGGCAGAGGGACGGCCATTATAGGTAAAGCTATTTATCAGCAACATTGTATTGCATGTCATGGTGTTGAGGGTATGGGGAGTAGTGCTGAGGAGTTGGCAGGGGCTGAACACGCATTAACAGATACTCCACCCGATAAAACCATTGGTAATTACTGGCCTTATGCAAGCACTTTATTTGACTTTATTAATCGGGCAATGCATATAAATAACCCAGGTAGTTTGAGTGCTGATGAGGTTTATGCGGTCACTGCTTATCTTCTCTACCTTAATGGAATTATTGAAAAAACAAGTGTTATCAATCAGAAAACATTAGTGGCGATTAAAATGCCTAATGCAAAAGGAATGGTTAATATATATAAAAAGGAGGCCCAGTAAGATATTTTATCGGTGACTAGATACAAAAAATTCTACTAGCGGCTATACTCATTTAAATAGTGTTAATTTTAGGATAAATAAATGAGTTTTGAAGGTCAAGTTAATATATCTGGGTTATCAATATTACTGGTTGAACCCTCTAATGTTCAGTTAAAAGTTATAACTAATCATTTGGCAGCAGAAGGAGTATTAAATATAGAAACTACAGGTTCAGGTACTGCAGCAATTGAGGCTTTAACTCAATACGAACCAGACCTGGTCATTAGTAGCATGTATTTACCTGATATGACGGCAACTGAACTGGTAGAACAAATAAAACAATCTGAAAAATTAAAACATATTCCATTTATGCTAGTTTCAAGTGAGACGCGTTTTGTTGCTTTAGATCCTATCCGTCAAGCAGGAGTTGTTGCTATTCTCCCCAAGCCCTTTAGTCACGATGATTTAAAGCGAGCACTTCGTAATACGATTGAGTTTATTGACCCAGAAGAAATAACATTTAAGCATTACGAAATAGAATTAGTTAGAGTGTTAGTTGTTGACGATAGCCTTATGGCAAGAAAGCATATTGTTCGAGTGTTAAATAACATGGGAATTACTCAAATAACTGAAGCTAAAGATGGTAAGCAAGGGATTGAAATTTTCAGTCAAACAGACGATGCTTTTGACTTGATTGTGACTGATTACAATATGCCTGAAATGGATGGTAGGGAGCTTATCGAATATATTAGAACAGAGATGAAAAACCCATTTATCCCTATTTTAATGGTAACAAGTGAGGAAAATGAAACCCGCTTAAGTAATATTCAACAAGCCGGAGTTTCTGGTATTTGTGATAAGCCATTTGAGCCCCAAACAGTTAAGGAAATGTTATTTAGAGTTCTGGATGATTAGGTATTAATATTTACGTCTAATAATGCCAGCAATTCTAAATATGCTAGTGAGACGTATTATTACTTGTTAATAGGGTGTAAGATTAAGAAAAAATATAGGAGAAACTCTCCATGAGCACTCCCTTTGAATCTAAAACAGATCGACTTAAATTTGATAGCCTATTGATAAACTGAAAAAAACCGGTGCTTATAGTCTGTCAGACCCACGAAAGGGAATGAATGGACAGTATATGATGAAAGATGCTATCTTATCAGCCTTTTTGGTGTCTTTAAAATTCCAACAGATGCTGAAATCAGGAACTTAATGGCTCCGGTTGATCCACACACGTTCGGCCCTTTATTTGTACAGGCATTTCACCAACTAGTTGCTGTCGGTGCACTGGATAAATATAGAACTGCCCATAGAAAACTACTGCTTAGTCTGGATGGTGTTTATCATTTCTCTTCAAAAACAATTTATTTCGAGTTTGTGTTGATATTAGGTTTTTTGGGGTTAATTTGCTGTACAGGTGTTTTCTTTGTGGCATTAAGATATTAAAAATTCAGCCATTGAAACCATAAGTCTATTATTCTGACTTAACATTACTCCAAAATCAGAACCAGCATCATAGAAAATAGCCCACTCTCCAGAATCTCCAAATAGATAATAAGAGCCTTCAACTTTACAATCATACAATGAAGCATGATTTTCCCTTAAATCTTTAAGCACACTATCGTTACTCAATAAACCCGATGCATTAAGTTGAATACTCTTTTGCACTACACAGCAATCAAGATTAGTATAAATCACATAAAGGTCAATATCTCCAACTAATGAACAAAGAACTTCAATAAACCTATCACAATTGATTGGGTCGTAATCGAAGTGCTCTAGACATTGCCAGTCGATGGTATTTGCAAATGCCGAAACATATTCAGATAGGATCTGAAAACAATTATGGAACTTCTTATCGATTAATGATAGTAAGTTATTTTAACAACGCAATATGGGGTCGGGTCTTTGATTTATGATATTTGGGCTTGTTAAGCTCATAACTGAATTTAATAATATAATGCCAAAAAGACTATATTTTATTTGTTTTCATTTAATTCATTGTAATAATTCAATAATTGTTGAATAAGCTTTTTCACTGTAATTTTAACACTCTCAGTTTTTTCATTACCCTTGACCAAAGATGAAGCATTAGCACTTATTGGTTGATTATTACAGCTAGATTCAGGCTGGTCATACCCTAACGTATCTAACTCTGTTTTCGGGTGTAAAAAGCCCTCTATCGGTGCAACCGTTACTAAAGATCTTGCGGCTACCAATAATACTGGCTGCCTTAATTGACCATTCCATGACCTGAACGATAATGCTTTGCCTTTATAGCCTTGTAAAGCAAATTTATCACTCAGCAAATAACCTTTAATCTCTTTCATTTTATTAGATTTTGTTCTTACCACGGCCTCACCTATCGCTCTAGCCGCTAAATAAGCGCCGTAATCCTGCTCTTGCATATAACGTCCTGCCATAGCTTTAAAGCGATTTTGTATTTGTACTGCTCCCCATTGCTCATGGGTTTTATCCCATGCTGTAGCAATTAATCCCTGTGTTCCAATAATAGGTCTGGGAATCCAAGTTCGGTAATCAAAATACTCACCAAACAGCCCTTGCTCATCAGCAACAACTAGCACATCATAATCCACACCTTGAGTAAAAACAGGTACATCTGATTGGGCCGTTCGGCGTGCATCATAAGTATGCGTCCATTGTTTTTCAGCAACAATAGTAATACCAAATCTATTTGCCGCTCGTTTCAATGCTTTAACATAAAGCTTATCCTCAACAGCCATGCCTTTGACTAAAAACCACTTATTCCATTTTTTTTTCATCATATACTGAGCCAAAGCATCCGCTCTCATTGCTCGACTGGGTAGTATATGCAAAATATTGTCTCTGCACTGTTCATTTCGTAAAGCATCCGATAAAGTGGAGGCATCAAAAAACAGTTTATTTTGTGATTCATCTAAGTCTGCCAGTTTTTTTAATGTCTGTGCTGGCAAGTTAGTGATAATAAATGGAGTATCTTCTGAGACTTGTTGTTTAAACAATTGGACTACATCTGCACCTACAGGTGCAATAATGCTATTTAATACAAATTTTTGTCCTGTAAACTGTCCTGTCGTATTATTATCACTTACTGCAATATTAGCACCCATCAAACCTTTATTTTGGATAAAGTCATCTAAATTTGATAATGCGGCAGGTACCTTTTTTTCTTGTGTGATATAACTAATTTTTATAGTTTGAGTGGGTTGAGCATTAACCCAATGTATTTGAAACAGACTTAATACTATCAATAAAACTTGTCTTATTGTCATTTTCTAACCTGCCTTATCTACTAAATATACTTTGAGATTATCTTAGCCGTTAACTCTGTAGCCCCTTGATTATTATTTACAAACTGTTTAGCTTTAATGGTCATTTCATTTCTAAATTCATCATCAGTATATAAAATTATAACAGTTTCAATAATTTCTTGTTTATTCTCACACTGAATTGCAGCCTTTAAATCTAAAACATTTTGTGCAATTTCTTTAAAGTTAAGCATATAAGGCCCAAACATAATAGGTGCACTCATCGCAGCGGGTTCTAAAATATTATGCCCTCCCACAGGTACCATACTACCACCCACAAAACATATATCTGCCACACCATAAAGCATTTTCAACTCACCCATTGTATCTGCAATATAAACGTCAGTTTCTAAAGTACATGGCCTTTTTGTACTACGCATACATGTTTTAAGCGGTATTTTTTCAGCGAGTTGTCGCACTTGCTCAAATCGCTCTGGGTGTCGAGGTACCATTAACAGTAACAGTCCAGGTATTTTCTTTTTTAACTGGGAGTACATATCAAAGAAGATTTGCTCTTCTTTATCATGAGTACTTGCTACCAGCCATACAAACCGGTCAGCAAATATTTGTTTTTTTACCTCTTTGGCATACTTAGTAAAACCATCATCTACTATCAAATCAAACTTTAAATTACCTGTTACACTGATAGTAGATTCATTTGCACCAATCTCAATAAATTGCTGTCTATCTTCCTCTGTTTGCGTACAGATTTGAACTCCTGCATCAAATACTGGCTTAACCAGCCATGGTATTTTTTTGTAACCTTTTGCAGAGTTTTCAGACAACCTTGCATTAATAATTAACACAGGAATATTTTTTTTTGTACACGCTAAAAAGAGATTTGGCCAGATCTCTTTTTCCATAATAACCGCGACTTTAGGTTTAAAAATTGCGATAAAACGGTTAACCACACAAGGTAAATCATAAGGTAAATACACATGAGTAACCCTATCAGCCAAAACCTCTTTCACTCTCGCTGAGCCTGTAGGCGTAGTTGTGGTCACAAGAAATTGATTTGAGGGATATTGCTGCTGCAATCTTTTGACTAAGGGAAATACGGCTTCAGCTTCACCTACTGAGACCGCATGAATCCAAATAACATGAGCTGGATATTTTTGTTGATAAACTGCTAGGCGCTCTTTCCAGCGTTTTCGATGTTCAGGTGTTTTAAAGCCCTTCCAATAAAGACGTAAAAAAACAAGGGGAGTCAGTAGATAAAACAATAGTGTATATATCAACCGCATAAAATACCTTTAAAGAACAAATTATTTATTTAACCATTCCATATACAAACGAACACCTTCTTCCACAGATTTAAATTGATGTTTACAACCTGCAGCTCTTAAGCTTTCTAAATTTGCTTCAGTAAAACTTTGGTAACAGCCTTTTAAATGTTCTGGAAACGGAATATATTCTAGGGTTCCTTTTTGATGATATGCTAATACAGCATTAGCAACATCATTAAAGGTTTGGCTACGGCCCGTTCCAGTATTATATATGCCCGAAACATGAGGGTTATCTAAAAACCATAAGTTAATATCAACAACATCTTCTATATAGATAAAATCCCTCTGTTGCTCACCATTTGCATAACCATCACAGCCTTCAAAAAGCCGGATAGTTGCAGATTCTTTTATTTGCTTATTCAGATGAAAAGCCACACTTGCCATACTGCCTTTGTGTTCTTCGTGTGGGCCATAAACATTAAAATAACGTAAACCTACTACTTGGGAAGATAGATTTGACTGTTTTTGACGTAAATATTGATCAAACTGAAATTTGGAATAGCCATAAACATTTAATGGCCCTTCAAACTCTAGTTTTTCTTTGAAATGATTATCAGCGCCATAAACTGCTGCACTGGAAGCATAAATCAGTGGAATTTTATGAGCCTGACAATAATGAAATAAAATCTTAGTATATTCATAATTATTTTCCATCATATACTGCCCATTCCACTCGGTCGTGGTTGAACATGCACCTTGATGAAAAATAGCTTTAATTTTTTCAGCCGGGTAAAACCCTTGTTGAATTTTCTGCAAAAAATCTTTTTTATCAAGATAATCTGCAATCTGACAATCAATTAAATTTTTATACTTAATTCCATTTGTCAGGTCATCTACCACAATAATGTCATCGTAACCTCGCCGGTTCAACCCCAGCACTAGGTTACTACCAATAAAACCAGCACCTCCGGTTACGATGATCATATTTACTTAATCCTCTGCCGCAATCTCAATTGACATTGTTTTCACAACATCAGTATGCAGATTAACATCAACATCATAAGTCCCAAGATGACGAATTACACCATCAGGCAGTCTAACTTCGTGCTTTTCAACTTTAGCACCCGCTTCTGTAATGGCATCAGCAATATTTTGTGTACCAACAGAACCGAATAACTTGCCTTCTTCACCCGCTTTATGGGTAATAACAACCGTTAGTTTATCTAAAGCATTTGCACGAGTATTAGCGGCTGCTAATTTTTCTGCCGCTACTTTTTCAAGCTCGGCACGACGCGCTTCAAATTCTTTAATTTTATCTTCTGTTGCGGCAACTGCTTTACCTTGAGGAACAAGATAATTTCTACCGTAACCTGACTTAATAGTAACCTTATCACCTAGGTTTCCTAGATTGATTACTTTTTCAAGAAGAATAACTTCCATCTTTTATACCCCTTTAAATCGACTTTCATCGAATAACAAGAACAATTATATGTTCTTTCTATTTAAAATTTTACTTCGTAAGTCCAACCAGGCATCAATAACACCAACAATAACAACGATAGCGATAACATGCGGAACAAGCACTATAGTTACATACAAAAAAGGCACAGCAAACCGCTTTGTTTTTACTTCTAAAAATATAGAATGTAAAACAGCCATACCACTGAGTCCATATAAAACTATAAATAAAATTGAAATATTCCAGCAAATCTCAGCCACACTACTTGGCGTAAGCAAAGCTATTGCAACAATAAAAAGACTCGCTAAAGCCACTTTGGGATGAACCCTAAGTGATAAATATTCCGTTTTAAAACCGCCAGGGTTATAAAGTACTGCTTGCCACCAGCGCGCTAAAAACAAACCAAATAACATACCATACACTGATGCTGCTGCAATAACTCCGGTCATAAAGTGAGAAAAAACTTTAATTGACTGATTTACTTCATCAATAGATACATCAGGGTTGCTCGCTAACATAGGTTTAACCATCACATTTAACAGCGATTGCCACATAACGACAGGTTCAGTGACCAATAGGTAAAAGGCTAGAACACCTACCATACCTAATATCACAGCAATCTGTATTGCTACAGATAAATGCTTACCTTCTCTTAATACAATTGAAATCAACCAAACAGGTAGCCATAAAACCAAGCCGTAAAGCAATGCAAATTGTACATTAGCAAAAAGAAAAAAGCCTAATACTGCAGCAGAAAGACAAGAAAATATAAGAACATACAAGCCCTCATAGCCACCTCGCCTTAAAGTTACCAACGCGACTGATGCTGAACTTACGATACTGACAGGCGGGAAAAGCAAAGATAATAATGCCAAAGACGACGCAACCATCATGGCTTGCATACGTCCTTTCATTATAAATACTGCTAAAAACTTCACTGTTCCTACCCGTTTATTAATTATTTATGTGCATCGCAAAATGGCAACAATGCAATATAACGTGCTTGCTTTATTGCGGCTGACAATTGTCTTTGATACTTTGCAGGTGTTCCAGTGATACGACTAGGAACAATTTTACCTGTTTCTGTAATGTATTCACTTAATAAATCAAGGTTTTTATAATCAATCTCTGGAGAGTTCTCCTCCCCAAAACTACTCATTTTTTTACGTCTCATGTTACTTGCCATGATAATCCTCTATATCCGTTATTTAAGATGCTTCCGAAGTTTCTGTTTCTTTAACTTCGGCAGTATTTTTAGCTTCTTCTTTTACTTCAGACGCTTTTTTCTCAGCAGCTTTAGCTTCATCAGCATTGGCAGACGCAATAAGCGAGGGTTCAGTAATGGCTTCTTTTTTCAACAAAGTCATGCTACGCAAGATCGCATCATTGAAACGAAAACCACTTTCTAACTCGTCTAAAGTTGCTTGATCACATTCAACATTCATCAACACATAATGTGCTTTATGAATTTTTTTAATGGGGTATTCTAAATGTCTACGACCCCAATCTTCTAGACGATGTACAGTACCGGAAGCTTCTTCAATAGTAGCTTTATAACGATCAACCATCGCTTGGACCTGAGAACTTTGGTCAGGATGGACTAAAAAGACAATTTCATAATGTCGCATATTTTCTCCTTTCGGTTAAGCCTTCCATTTTGACCATCAAAATGGTAAAGCAAGGACGGAGTTATATCTCCGATGAACCGCCCATTATAATTTCTTTAGCTTATTTTGCAAAATTTAATTTCCCTATTAGCCATTTAAGGCTTAACAAACGAAATTTTTTACACTGAATAACAAACAAAAAGTCGAGATCAATGATTATTAATACATTTAAATTGTATAATCCCTGTTTTACATATAGAAACATACTACTTTTAATGCGTACTTTATTTAATACCATTGGTATCATTGGGAAACATAGCGACCCTCGCATAGCCAAGACAATTGCTAGTGTGCATTCATTTCTATGCAAAAACTATAGAGTCATTATTGATTCAAAAACTGCAGCAGCATTACCTCAATCGTCAATTGAATCTTGTGAACTCAAATTACTAGGCGAGTCATGTGACTTAGTTATTGCTATAGGAGGGGATGGCACCTTCTTAGCCGCAACCCGTGCTATCGTGAATTTCAAGATTCCACTTATTGGTATTAACCTTGGCAGACTTGGTTTTTTAGTTGATATTTCGCCCAATGAAATTCAATATAAGCTGTATGATATTTTACAAGGTAAATATTTAGAGGAACAACGCTATTTATTACAAGCCAAAATTATTAGAGACAACCAGGTTATTCATCAAGAAACAGCCGTTAATGAGGTCGTAATCCACCGCTGGGTCACACCCAGTATGATTGAAATTGTCACTCATATAAACGGAGTTTATTTAAACTCCCAACGCTCAGATGGCTTGATTATTTCCACCCCTACTGGCTCAACAGCCTATTCTTTATCAGCTGGCGGCCCCATTCTACACCCATCATTAAATGCATTAATTCTTGTACCTTTAAACCCTCATACACTCTCCAACAGACCCATTGTTATCGACGACACATCTGAAATTGAAATAAGCTTTTGTCAAACAAAGCAAATAAATGCCTTGGTAACTTGTGATCATTTAGAAATTCCCAAAGTGTCCATAAATGATAAAATTTTAATTAAAAGATTCCCTATACCTATTAGAATACTACACCCAGAAGAACATGATTTTTTTAATACACTTAGAAAAAAACTTAACTGGAGTAGTGGTTACCACAATTAGTTATGCTATTAAATCTCAATATTATTGATCTCGCCGTTGTTAAATCCCTAGACTTAGACCTTAAAAAAGGCATGTCCGTACTAACTGGAGAGACGGGGGCAGGAAAGTCTATTTTACTTACAGCTCTTGGCCTTGCTTTAGGTGACAGGGCAGATTCTGGATATGTACGCCCAGGGAGCAAACGTGCTGAAATCAACTTAGATTTTGATTTGAGCGATGCACCTTTGGCAAAAAAATGGCTACAAGAAAATGATCTTGATGATGAACAGCATTGTTTTATTCGTCGTGTCGTCAACCAGGATGGCGGATCAAAAGCTTATATCAATAACCGCCCTTCTACCCTCAGTTCATTAAAAAAACTAAGTGGTTTATTGGTTGAAATTCATGGTCAACATGCACACCTGACCTTATTAGACCCTGAACAACAGCGCCTTTTATTAGATGTTTTCGCCAACAATAAAAAATTAGTTGATGATCTTAAGCAGGCTTTTAATGCCTGGAAAAAAACTAGCCATGAATTAAACACACTCATTAAAGCCAGTTCTGACCAAGTAGAGCGAGAGGAGTTAATCCGCTATCAACTTGAAGAACTGCAACAATTAGAGTTAGACAGTTATGATTATTCAGCCTTATCAGAAGAACACAATACATTGGCTCACTTAGGTCAAATACTCACTGAAGGTCAGGCACAATTAGACATTCTTTACGAAAATGAGCAGCAATCCGTTAATCAATTATTAAATCATAGTATTAATGCATTTACCGAATTAGCTCAATTTTCACCTGAGTTAAGTGAAATCAACGAAATGCTCTCTGGTGCTCAAATACAGGTGGAAGAAGCTTCTCACCAATTAAGAGGATTTTTAGAAAGACAAGAAGTAAATCCTCAACGCTTAAACTGGCTAGAAAGCCAAATAGGCATTATCCAGGATATCAGCCGTAAGCATCAAACAACACCAGAGCAAATACCAGAACTTGCTTTAGAACTAGAGAATGAACTCAATAATATTAGTCATAGTAGTGAGCGCATTGAAGAATTAACTCTAAGCACTCGGGACTTACTTAACAAATACCAACAACTCAGTTTAAAATTATCAGAGAATCGCAGAAAAAATGCTCAAAAATTGGAAAAAAGCATTTCTGCTATGATTAAAGAGCTTGGCATGCCGCAGGGTAATTTTCTGGTCGAGCTTAATTACCAGGCTGATGAAGCACCAAAAGCCAGTGGTAATGATAGAATTGAATTTTTAATCAGTGCAAACCCTGGTTTACCCGCAAAACCCTTGGCAAAAGTAGCTTCAGGCGGCGAGCTTTCACGTATCAGCTTAGCCATTCAGGTAACAACAAGCACTGATAAAACCACTCCGACTATGATTTTTGATGAAGTTGACTCAGGAATTGGCGGTGGAATTGCCGAAATAGTGGGACAAAAATTGCGTAGTTTAAGTAGTAACCGCCAGGTTTTATGTGTGACCCACTTACCTCAAGTTGCATCACAGGCGCATCAACATTTATTTGTTAAAAAACAGCAATCAGAAACCACCTCATCAACTGTCAATCAGCTAAACGAGCAAGAACGCATTGAAGAAGTAGCAAGAATGCTTGGCGGTGTTAATATTACGGAACAAACCCTCGCTCATGCTAAAGAAATGCTGGGCAATAACAACAAAAAGGTAGTGGGTTAAATCTGTTGCTTTATCAACAGGTTAGACCCACTACACATTATTCTTCAATTAGCAGGATTATCCATTCTGTGAAGTCAAAACAAAGTCTTGTGTTTGTTTAATTTTATTCATTCAGAAATAATGTAAATTGTTGAGCAAGTGGAGAGAGTGGTCGTTCTCTAATATGAATCAAAGATAAAGGGCGAACAAAGTGCTTAGTATTACCAAAAGTGAGAACACTGATTTGTTGTAACTCAATTAATTCTTTCACCATAATTGTGGGTAGCAAGGCTATACCCATACCACCAACAACAGCACGAGCAATACCCTCATTACTTCCAATTTCGATTGTTTTTTTTGGGGTTATTTTACTTTCAAATAATAGATTTTCCGCCACGGCCCTAGGAGGCTGTCCGAGAACTAGCATTTAACTCAGGCGCTTTTTTAAATTTTTTCAGCTTTAAGTGAAAATTGCCACCCATTTTCACGTATATTTAAATATAATACCTATTATATCAGTATGTTATGGTATAATTAGCAC
>JAJRUF010000010.1 GCA_024277935.1 Gammaproteobacteria bacterium | reverse complement strand
GAAACTCCAACCCCGTATTACACTTCGTTTCATACCGTAAAAGGGGTCGGGTTCATATTAAATAAAGTTAACCTGACGTCTTTTATATGAGATTGTGGCTCGCTTCGCGATCACAATCTGAACTTGTTCGTTATGTACTACGCTTAAATAGCAACAACTTTATTTGCACAGGGTCCTTTCTGTCCCTGACCTACTTCAAACTCAACGGCTTGACCATCATTTAATGTCGCGTATTCACCGCCTGCTTGAATTTCAGAATGATGAACAAACAAATCGTTGCTTCCATCTTCTGGAGTAATAAAACCGAAACCTTTATCTGCACTAAACCACTTGACTGTACCTTTACTCATAACGCTCTCTAATCTGCGGTGAAAAATATAATTCTGATTTGCTTTCACCATTACAAAATCAGAACTTGAACTTAGTTGACCGCTAATAATAAACTACTTTAACGAACTTGTCCGTATTTTTAACTAACTGATCAGCCAAACCCTTATTTAGAATAAAAAGTAACGCGGTTAGAAATATCCTTAAAGTTAATATCAATTAACACAAGCTCATCACGAATTAACTTAAAAATAGTTTCATCTTGGCCTGAGTCGATTACTTGCTTGATACTCACACCTGAGGTAAAGATACAATGCACCATGAGGCTATTTGGAAAATCATCATAGTCTATTGTATGAGTTAGCCATTCAAAGCCGGCCACTTCATTTTTTGTAATCTCACAAACGCGAGTTAACCCTTGGACGATAGCCTTCTCTCTTTTCTTGTCTGTGTAATGGTCAAGTTTTTTTAGAAGTTTTTTAAGCCGTTTTTTTCATTTCTTTGGTTTTCTGATGTGGGGTTTTATAATCAATAGCAGAATGTATTCTTTTGTAGTTATAAAACCGAATATAGCTTTCTACTGTACTAATAACAGATTGATGATTAATAAAGCTTAAATAATTGAGACGCTCTGTTTTTAAACTTCTGAAAAACCGCTCCATAACTGCATTGTCCCAACAATTCCCTCGTCGACTCATACTTTGGGTGATATTTATGTTAACAACAATGCAAAAATGAGCCATCTCAACAATTGAAATCTGAGCCAGTTGGTTCACACTAGGTGCTTTACATTAAATAAGGCACCATGATTTCAAAAGAAGAACTCATGAACATACAAGTATTACATCAACAAGGCTACTCACAACGAGCGATTGCCAAACAATTGGGCATCTCAAGAAATACGGTTAAAAAATATTTAACCAGTAATCCTGAAGAGCCTAAGTATTCAAATCGACCTAAAACAGATTCAAAATTAGACACATATAAACCTTTTTTACATTCACGAATTGCCCAGGCATCACCGATACACTTATCCGGTGTTGTGCTTTTTCGGGAAATTAAAGAACAAGGCTATTCAGGGAGTCTGTCATTACTACGCCAGTATTTATATGACTATCGGGGGAAACCTGAAGTCCAGCCAGTGATACGCTTTGAGACACCTGCAGGTAAACAAATGCAAGTGGACTGGGGACAGATGCGAGGAGGAAAAAAACCTATCCATGCGTTTGTTGCCGTACTGGGGTTTAGTCGGGCTTTGTTTGTCGTGATGACTGACAATATGCGTTATGAAACGCTGGAACAGTGCCACCGGCAAGCGTTTGATTATTTCCAGGGCATTCCTCAGCAAATCTGGTATGACAATATGAAAACCGTGGTGATTGAACGGGATGCTTATGGCGAAGGACAGCATAAGCTTCATCAGAGCTTCTATCAATTCAGTAAAACCATGGGGTTTATTCCCAAGCTATGCAAACCTTATCGGCCGCAAACCAAGGGAAAGGTTGAGCGTATGGTTCGCTATGTTAGGGATAACTTTTATCGCCCATTGGCGACCCAACTGAGTGCCGCTGATCTTGACGTGGATGTTGAAATAATCAATATAGCATGTCAGCAGTGGCTAGATACTGTGGCGAATCAAAGAGTACATGATACCACCAGGGAAAAACCAGCTGATAAACTGATACAAGAACGTCCTTATCTGCAAAATTTACCACCTAAATTATTACCCGCCTTACCTCAAATAGCTGTCAGTGATAGTCCTGTATCAGAGGTGACATTTGAAGAAATACCTTTACACCATGAGCTTAATATTTATGAACAATTGCTGGAGGTCAGATGAATCTTCAGGTAGAACGTATTGCTGAATTAGCCCTTCAACTGAAGCTAACGGGTATTGAAACACAGGCGATTACTTTGGCTCAACAGGCGGCAAAAGAAGAATGGGATTACCTGCACTTTTTGGAACAAACACTGCAATCTGAAATGCACATTAGACAACAGCGGAAACAAGCCCTATTTACCCGGATGGCAGGATTTCCCTCGATAAAAACATTGGATGACTTTGATTTTATGTTTGCCAAAGGCGTGCCTAAGAAAATGGTCACCGAATTAGCCACTCTGGCTTTTATTGAGCGGAAGGAAAATGTCGTTTTATTAGGACCTTCGGGTGTGGGTAAAACGCATATTGCCAGTGCATTAGGGTATAAAGCGGTTCAATCCGGTATGAAAACCCGTTTTATTAGTGCATCCGATTTAATACTGCAGCTGACCATCGCACAACGCCAGGACAAATACAAATCTGTCATGCAGCGCAGTGTGATGGCTCCTAGGTTGTTGATTATCGATGAAATAGGCTTCTTACCCTTTACTGCCCAAGAATCAAAATTACTATTTGAAGTCATTGCGAAAAGATATGAAAAAGGCTCTGTTATTTTAACCAGTAATTTGCCATTTGGTCAGTGGGGACAAATTTTTGCAGAGGATACGGCGCTTACTTCTGCTTTATTAGATCGGGTATTACATCATTCACATATTTTACAAATTAAAGGAGACAGTTATCGGATTAAAGAAAAGAAACAAGCGGGGTTAATGGATCAACCCAGAAATTAGTGGCTCACTTTTCAATTGTTGGAGTGGCTCAGTTTTTAGTTGGTGTTGACACCT
>JAJRUF010000009.1 GCA_024277935.1 Gammaproteobacteria bacterium | reverse complement strand
GGTAACGCAACAGCAACCAGTGTTGAAGGAGTATTTGCAGCTGGTGATGTTATGGATTCACATTATAAACAAGCCATTACTTCTGCGGGTGCCGGCTGTATGGCTGCACTTGATGCTGAGAAATATTTGGATGAGCAAGAGGCTTAAAATATAACTCTGTCACTAGCAATGTCGCCCCTGCCTAAAATTTGTATAGCGGACTTTAGTCTGCTATACAATCATAAGTTGTGGTTTGTTAAGAGTCATATAAACAATTAACCTGACCCTAAGCCAAAAGGTTAATAATAAGAAACCATGCAGTTACCCATACTTGACCCATCAAACCCTGAACAAGATTTCCCGGAAATAGCGTCAGCACTAGCAGAGCCTGATGGTTTATTAGCAGCAGGCGGATGTTTATCTCCTCAAAGAATTGTTAAAGCCTACCGGCAAGGTATTTTTCCTTGGTACAACTCAGGGGAACCTATTTTATGGTGGTCTCCTAACCCTCGCTTAGTCCTGTTCCCTAGTCAATTAGTTGTTTCTCGAAGCCTCAAAAAAACTATTCGCAAACAGCTTTTCAAATTAAGCTATGACCAGGCATTTCCTCAGGTAATGCGGTATTGTGCTGCACCTCGCGCTAAAGAATCAGGCACTTGGATTACTGAAGAGATGTATTTGGCTTATACTAAACTCCACCAGCAAGGTGTCGCACATTCTTTTGAAGCATGGTTTGATGATGAACTGGTTGGTGGTTTGTATGGTATTGCTATCGGCCAAGTATTTTTTGGTGAATCTATGTTCCACCAAAAAACAGATGCTTCTAAAGTCGCCTTTTGCTGCCTAGTTCAACAACTATCTCAATGGGGTTATCAACTGATTGACTGCCAAGTACATTCTGATCACTTAACAAGCTTAGGGGCCGAAGAGATTAATCGAGATAAATTTTCTAAATTTTTAACTCAATATTGCCCAGCTTCACCTACTGAACTAGCCTGGAAATAATACACTGTGATTTCTATTCCTTTATTTTTAACCGAACAATCGCCTTGTAGTTATCTAGATAAAAAGAATGCCCAGTCTGCTTTCGTTCATCCATCTTTTACTTTAAATACTGCAATCTATAGTCAATTAATCGAGCAAGGTTTTAGGCGTAGTGGAAATGAAGTTTACACGCCTCATTGCCCAAGCTGTTCAGCATGTATTCCCACTCGTATTGCAGTAGATCAATTTTTAGCAACAAAAAATCAACAACGCTGTATTAAGAAAAACAACAATACCTCAGTTATCATTAAACCAGCCATATTTGAACAAGTGCATTATGATATGTATATGCGCTACCAAAAGTATAAACATAGCAATGGAAGCATGGTAAATTCAAGCGAAGATGATTATATTAATTTCTTGGCAAGTAACTGGTGCAATACCTTATTTGTTGAATTTTCTATTGAAAACCAATTAGCAGCTGTTGCAATAGTCGACTTATTGGACAATGCCTTATCTGCTGTTTATACTTTTTTTGACCCTGATTTTTCCCGCTATGGCCTGGGGAATTATGCGGTATTGTGGCAAATTCAACATGCATTAGACCTGCATCTTAAGTTTGTTTATATGGGGTTTTGGATACCAGATTGTAGAAAGATGTCTTATAAAACCCAATATCAACCGATACAGGGCTTTATTGAACAACAATGGCAAACAATAGAACAATAAAGTGAGAATAAAAATTTATTCTTATCAACTTGCTACCGGTTAATTTAATAACTTAAGTTTTCGTCAGCTGTAGAGCGGACTTTAGTCCGCAATAACTTACAAAGACTGAATCAATAGCGGACTAAAGTCCGCTCTACAATTTATAAGGCTAGTCATAGTTAAGAGCTACTCTTTCAATTCACAGTAAGCTGAATTGTAATACATTAAAGGCTCACCCGACCGACATTCAACCTTTTGAACCTCACCGATTATCACCCAGTGAGTCCCGGCCAGCACTTGCTCTACCACTGTGCATTCAATAGAAGCTAAAGCATCATCAATAACGGGAGAGCCCGTTTCTCCTTCGTGCCACTTCACATTAGCAAAACGCTGTTCTTGACTTGCCCCACCTGCAAACTGATTAGATATTTCCTGCTGATCCGATTTAAGGATATTTACAGCAAATGATTTGCCCTCCAATACTGCGTCACCTGTATCAGCCGACTGGTTAATACAAACAAGTATTTGTGGTGGATCCATAGAAACACTGGTAAATGACGTTGCCGTCATACCTTTTAGCCCTAAATTTTCAGTCTGAGCGGTAACAACGGTTACACCACTTGCCCATAATTTTAATGCATTTTTAAACTCTTGGTCATTAACTGACATAATTACTCCGAGTAGCTTGTTTATCGCCCATTATCTTTTTTTAATATATAAATCTGTAATTGATCCAGTGACCATTTCAGCTGCAAAAGCGAATGTTTCTGATAAAGTGGGGTGTGGATGTATGGTTAAACCAATATCTTCTGCATCAGCTCCCATTTCTAAAGCTAAAACAGCTTCAGCAACCAGTTCTCCTGCATTTGGGCCAACCATTCCAGCACCTAAAACACGTCCTGTTTCTTTTTCACATAATATTTTTGTGATACCTTCATTACGCCCAAGACTTAAGGATCTACCACTTGCCGCCCAAGGAAATGCGCCTTTATCATATTCAATCCCTTGTTTTTTCGCTTCATTTTCTGTTAAGCCCATCCATGCCACTTCTGGGTCTGTATAAGCGACTGAAGGAACTGTTAGTGCATCAAATGCGGCTTTTTCACCACAAATAACTTCTGCTGCCACTTTACCTTCGTGAACTGCTTTATGCGCTAACATGGGGTTACCCACTACATCGCCAATAGCAAAGATATTGTCAATATTAGTTTTTTGCTGTTTATCAACACTAATAAAGCCCATTTCATCCACATTAATACCGGCTTTATCTGCACCCACTTTTAAGCCATTGGGTCTACGGCCAACAGCAACTAGCACAGCATCATACGTTTGTGGTTCTGGCGCATTTTTTCCAGAAAAAGTAACTTTTAAACCAGATTTTAAAGGTTTTATTTCATCGACTTTAGTTTCCAGCCAAATATTTTTATATTGTTTTTTTATCCTTTTTTGTAAAGGTCTGACTAAGTCACTATCACAACCAGGAATAATCTGATCCATTAGCTCAACTACACTAATTTCTGACCCTAACGCATGATAGACCGTTGCCATTTCTAAACCGATAATTCCACCACCTACAATGAGTAGCTTTTTAGGAATTTCTTTTAATTCAAGGGCATCAGTTGAATCCCATAAGCGAGCATCATCATTAGGAAAGACAGGGATTTTAGTTGCTTGAGAGCCTGCTGCAATAATAGCTTGCTCAAAAGTAATTGTTTGTTTACCTTTTTCTGTTTCAACTTCTAAAGCATTAGCGGAGACAAAGGAGCCTACACCTTGAATAACAGTCACTTTACGTTGCTTACACAAACCTGCAAGACCTGTATTTAAACTTTTACTCACACTTTCTTTAAAAGCTCTGATCTTATTTAAATCAATTTGTGGTTTAGCAAAACTTACACCATGACTTTTCATTTCATCCGCTTCATGGATAATCTGTGCAATATGTAACAATGCTTTTGAAGGAATACAACCTACATTAAGACATACCCCACCAATAACGGGGTACCTCTCTACCAAAGTGACTTTTTTACCAAGATCTGCTGCACGAAAAGCGGCAGTATATCCACCAGGTCCACCACCTAAAACCAAAACTTCTGTATTTAAATCTGTCATAAGATTAATCCCTTCTTACAATAATAAACGACGAATATCACCCAAAGAATGGGTAATAGCGACTAAAAATCTAGCGGCTTCCGCACCATCAATAACTCGGTGGTCGTAAGTTAAGTCTAACGGTAACATTAACCGTGGAATAAATTCTTTACCATTCCAGACAGGCTGCATTTTTGCTCGACTCACACCTAAAATCGCAACTTCTGGTGCATTAACAATGGGTGTAAATGCTGTTCCACCAATACCGCCCAGACTAGAAATAGACATACTGCCACCTTGCATAGCTGCTGGTGATAGTTTACCTTCTCTGGCTTTACCACTTAACTCAATTAATGCTGCTGACAGATCATTTAAGCTTTTTTGGCCCGCATCTTTAATAACGGGGACAACTAAGCCATTTGGTGTTTCAACAGCGATACCAATGTTAGTATATTTCTTATAAATAAGTGATTGGCCATCCGCTGAAAGCGAACTATTAAATTGTGGAAATTGTTTAAGTGTTGCCGTTAATGCTTTAATAATAAAAACCAACCCTGTCAGTTTATATTCTGGAGCATTGGCATTATGTGCTTTTCTGAAATCTTCCATTTCAGTAATATCGGCTTCATCATGCTGAGTGACCATAGGCAAGTTTAAGCAAACTCGAACCATATGTTCGCCTGTTAATCGCTTGATTTTACTTAATGCTTTTACTTCGGTTTCCCCAAATTGAGAAAAATCAACTTCAGGTATGGGAGATATTGAGCCTCCTCCACTTTGAGTCGCTCCTGTGGTCATCGCCTTTTTCACAAAAGCTTGTACATCTTCTTTCAGAATCCTGCCTTTACGCCCTGTTCCTTGGGCTAGTTTTGCCAAATCAACACCAAGTTCTCTAGCAAAAAGCCTTACACTGGGTGTTGCATGTGCCGTTCCTGAGCTATGTGTTGCAACTGAAGCATCTATTTTTTTGGTTTCCACCTCGGCTTGTTTAACAGCTTCAGGCTCAACGGGTGCAGCTTGTACTTTAACAATTTCAGCAGGTTTTTCTTCAGCAGCTACTTCTTTAGTGCTAGTAGTTGCACTAGGCCTTAACATAGCAACTAAGGTTCCTTGGGAGACCTTATCACCTACTTTAATAATAATGTCCTGAATGGTGCCAGCCATATCGATGGGTAAATCCATAGTGGCTTTATCACTTTCCATAACAGCTAGGGTTTGCTCTTTTTCAACGGCATCCCCTGTTTGTACAAGAATTTCGACAATTTCAACTTCGTCCGCGCCACCCAAATCAGGTATTTTTATTTCAATCAAATCACTCATATTTTAAACCAACCAAGGTGCTGATACTTCTGGGTTAATATCGTATTTTGCAATTGCCACATCTACTTTAGCCAAATCAAACTCACCGCTGTCAGCTAAACTTTTTAATGCAGCAATAACAATATGATAACGGTTTACCTCAAAGAGACTACGTAGATTTTCACGTGTATCTGATCGGCCATAACCATCTACACCTAAAACAGTATAAGGTGCAGAAATATTACTTCTAATTTGTTCTGCAAAAGCACGAACATAATCTGTACTTGCGATAACAGGCCCTTTTGCATTAGCTAAACAATGTGAAACATGAGATTGTTTAGGTACTTCGGTTGGGTGCAATCTATTCCAGCGTTCACAAGCTTGAATATCTCGACCTAACTCATTAAAGCTTGGGCAACTCCACAAGTCAGCTTCAACTTTCCAGTCATTTTTCAACAACTCAGCCGCTGCAACCGCTTCACGAAAAATAGTGCCTGAGCCAATTAGTTGCACACGAGGGTTTTTATTTTCTTTGCCTTTTTGGAATAAATACATACCTTTCAAGATATCTTCTTCTGTTCCAGCAGGCAATGCAGGTTGCTCATAATTTTCATTCATCACTGTGATGTAATAGAAAATATTTTCCTGATCAACATACATTCGCTTCATACCGTCTTGAATAATAACGGCTATTTCATAAGCATAGGTAGGATCATAAGACACACAATTAGGTACTGTCGCTGCAAAGACCTGGCTGTGTCCATCTTCATGCTGTAGACCTTCACCATTTAGTGTAGTTCTACCTGCTGTTGCACCTAATAAAAAACCACGAGTACATTGATCTCCCGCCGCCCAAATTAGATCAGCAACACGTTGAAAACCAAACATTGAGTAGAAAATATAAAAAGGAATCATGGGAACACCATGCGTCGAATAAGCGGTACCCGCAGCGATCCAGTCACACATTCCACCTGCTTCGTTTATCCCTTCTTGTAATACCTGACCATGTTTGTCTTCTTTATAGTACATCAATTGTTCAGCATCTTGTGGTGTATACAATTGACCGACTTGAGACCAAATACCTAATTGCCGGAACATGCCTTCCATACCAAAAGTACGCGATTCATCAGGTACGATTGGCACCACACGCTTTCCGACATTTTTATCTTTAATAATAATACCCAGCATACGCACAAAAGCCATCGTTGTTGAACTTTCATGCCCTTTACCGCTACCTGACAATAAAGGTTTAAAGTCAGCTAGCATAGGTACATCCAAGGGTATTGTTTGAGTACGCCTAGCAGGAATAAACCCACCTAATTGCTGCCGCCTTTCTAGCATATAATTCAGTTCAGCTGAACCTTCTGCAAATTTTAAATAGGGTAGGTTTTCTAATTCACTATCTGTTACAGGTAAAGAATACTTTTCTTTAAAGCGACGTAGTGATTCAATACTCATTTTTTTCTGCTGATGTGAAGTGTTTTGAGCTTCACCAGAAGAACCCATACCATAACCTTTAATAGTTTTGGCTAAAATAACAGTGGGTTGCCCTTTATTATTAACCGCCTGTTGATAGGCTGCAAAGACTTTTGCAGGATCATGACCACCACGATTCAAACCCCAGATATCTTCATCTGAGTAATCTCTAACCATTTCTTGTAATTCTGGTGTATTAAAGAAAAACTCTCTAACATAAGCACCATCTTTAGATTTAAAGGTTTGATAATCACCATCGACACATTCCATCATGCGCTTCGCTAAATAGCCATTTTTATCTCGTGCTAATAAGGCATCCCATAAATGTCCCCAAACGACTTTTATAACATTCCAACCTGCTCCACGGAATTCACCTTCTAACTCTTGAATAATTTTACCGTTACCTCGAACAGGGCCATCTAATCGTTGCAGGTTACAGTTAACAACAAAAATCAGATTATCTAATTTTTCTCTACCGGCCATACCAATAGCCCCTAAAGACTCAGGCTCATCCGTTTCACCATCCCCTAAAAAGGCCCAAACTTTTCGCTCAGAAGTATCTGAAAACCCACGACCTTCAATATAACGCATAAAGCGTGCTTGGTAGATAGCCATAATAGGCCCTAGCCCCATTGATACTGTCGGGAATTGCCAAAAATCAGGTAATAACCAAGGGTGAGGATAAGAAGGTAAGCCTCCTCCTTTTACTTCTTGACGAAAATTGTCCAGTTGATCTTCGGTTAATCGGCCCTGTAGAAAAGCTCGTGCATACATACCTGGAGCAGAGTGACCTTGAGAAAAAACCAGGTCGCCGTTTCTACCTTCTGAGTTGCCATGCCAAAAATGGTTCTGCCCCACGTCATATAAAGTTGCAGCAGAAGCAAAACTAGCAATATGCCCCCCCACATTCGTATTTTTATTTGCCCGTAACACCATCATCATGGCATTCCAGCGAATATAAGAGCGTACTTTTTGCTCGATGGTGGTATCACCAGGAAATTGAGGCTGTTGCTCAACCGAAATAGTGTTTAAATATTCTGTATTAGCACTAAAAGGAATGTCGGCTCCGGACTTTCTTGCTGAAGACAACAATTGCTCGACTAGAAAATAAGCGCGTTCATGACCTTCTTTTTCAATAACAGATTGTAAAGAGTCAATCCATTCTTGTGTTTCTAGTGGATCAATATCGACCTGATCCGAGCCATCCGTAATTAACATTTTATTCATTAAAAACTCCGGTTTTCACCCTCAATAATAACCATTCACCCTGATTTAATCACCAGAATGCTTTAATTTGTGTAATTATACCGAAAACTCAACACTCCATGCATTAAACAATGACAAACTATAGCAACTTACTTAAACGCGACAGGGATTATGTGTGGCACCCTTATAGCTCTATTAACTCAAAACAGGCTGTTTTTCCAGTAAAATCAGCTAGTGGCGTACGAATTACTCTTTCTGATGGACGGGTGCTAATCGATGGAATGTCTTCTTGGTGGAGTGCTATTCATGGCTACAATCACCCCATAATGAACCAAGCCATATCCACTCAACTTCATGACATGTCACATATTATGTTTGGTGGACTCACTCACCAACCCGCGATTGATTTAGCTGAACTATTAGTTACCATTACCCCCAAGCCACTAAAAAAAGTATTTTTTGTTGATTCAGGTTCGGTTGCTGTTGAAGTGGCTATGAAAATGGCCATCCAATATTGGTATGCTAAAAAACAGCCTGAAAAGCAGAAAATGCTGACTATTCAATATGGCTATCATGGCGATACTTTCGGTGCCATGTCAGTCAGCGACCCCGTTAATGGTATGCACAGTTTATTTTCTAATACTCTGACACAACAGTTTTTTGCAGATGCACCACTGTGTAAATTCAACCAGCCTTGTACAGAGTCAGATATTAGCCCCTTACAGTCTCAATTAGAAAACAATCACCAAGAAATTGCAGCTTTAATCCTTGAACCTATTGTACAAGGAGCTGGCGGTATGCGGTTTTATTCTGCCGATTATCTAAAACAGCTTCGCCAGCTTTGTGACCAGTACAATGTATTATTAATTCTAGATGAAATAGCAACAGGATTTGGTCGCACAGGTAAGTTATTTGCTTGTGAGCATGCAGAAATAGCACCTGATATTCTTTGTGTTGGTAAAGCACTAACAGGAGGGTATATGACATTAGCAGCCACATTAACCACTCAGCATATTGCCAAAACCATCAGCAATGGAGAACCTGGAATTTTTATGCATGGCCCCACATTTATGGCCAACCCCTTAGCCTGTAGTGCTGGACTAGCCAGTTTAAAATTACTATTAAACTCTCCCTGGAAAAATCGAATATCACTAATAGAACAGCACCTCACAACAGGGTTAGCACCTTGCACAGACTTTCCACAAGTTAAAGAGGTGCGTATTCTTGGTGCTATAGGCGTGGTAGAGTTGCATAAAGCCATTAATATGGAAATAATACAACCTCAATTTGTTGAAGCAGGTGTTTGGGTGCGTCCCTTTAACCGTTTAATTTACCTAATGCCACCTTATATAATAGATAAAGATGATATAACTATCTTAACCCATGCTGTCACTCACATTATTTCAAACATTAAGGATTAGTTATGATCAACAATAAAAAATTACGTTGGGGCATCCTAGGTGCCGCCCGCATTAACCAACAATTAATGCCTGCCATTGTGCAGGCAGAAAATAGCGAACTTGTTGCCATAGCCAGCCGGCGACCTGGTGCAGCTGAACAAACATTAGCAACATACGCCCCCGATATACAAAATGTAACGATTTATGACAACCCTGAATCATTGCTTAAAGACAGTTCCATCCAAGCTGTTTACATTCCCTTAGCCAATAAAGATCATGCTGAGTGGGTATTACGCGCCATTGAGTACGACAAGCATGTGTTATGCGAAAAACCTTTGGCTTTAACGGTTACAGATATTGAAGCTATTGAAACAGCGGCTCAAAAACACAATGTTACAGTGATGGAAGGATTTATGTATCGTTTTCATCCGCAACATGCACGGGTAAAAGAAATTATAGACGCTGGACTTATTGGAGAAGTACGTTCTGTTAGGTCTTGCTTTTCTTACCTTATGCAAGCCGCTCGTGAATACCGTATTGATAATACTATTGAGAATGGCAGCGGTGCTATGTGGGATATTGGCTGTTACGCTATTCATGCTGCCAGGCTACCTTTTTATCATGCAACTCCTATTGCGGTAACAGCGATGGCTAAACATATTGCAACGGGTGCAGATATTAGTTGCAATGGCATTATTGACTTTGGTGATGGAAAATATGCACATTTCGACTTTGGCTTTGAACATGCCCGTCGAGCAGAATATGAAATTATTGGTACGAAGGGTGGCTTAAAGTGTCACAATGTTTGGGCCAAACAAGCTGAAACGCCTGTTATTTCATGGTGGACAGAAGCTGGCGAACAAAAACAGGAAACACTGGCATTAGCCAACCATTTCCTCCTAGAAGTTGAACATTTTAGTGATAGCATTCTTAACAACAAAAAGGTTTTACTCCCCCTTGAAGATGCGAAAACGAATTGCAGAATTATAATTGCCACTTTAGAGTCTATCAGGTCTGGCAAACAGGTCAAACTAAGCTAGACTTTAACATTCAGCTCAGGTTAATAAAAAAATGTTCTAATGAGCAAAAACCTTGCTAATCTAAAATGTAACTGGTAAATTTTACCTTTACACATAACCTAATCGTTAAGAAAGGACCTATTATGAAGAAAACCCTGTTATCCGTTACAACCCTGGCAACTATTGCTTTATCTGGTTGCGCAACTCAATCCATTAACACATTTCAGCCTTTTCAGGCAAAAGACTTAAATGGCTTAATAAAATCAGGTCACTTACAACAACAAAAAAATAGTTTTTTCGTTATTAACGACTCATCTTCATCTACGGGTGATATATACCTTGGTTCTGGCTTTCCTGGCCAGCATGGTGCAAGCAAGCTATCAATAGAAAAAGAGATTTTAAACCGAATGAATAAAACCATTCCAAATATACCTCTTTCTTCTGGTCTTCGTAGCTTTGGATATGGCTCTTGTTTAGATTGGGGTTTCAGCAAACTAAACCAACCCGTACAAAACTATTCCCACTCTTCATTTGATAACGCTATCAACTCACTTGCGTGTTCTAGTGGTGGAACACCCGTAGCTTCTGCCTTTACAGCAGCAAATAACGATCTTGCACCAGCTAACGGAAATATAGCTGTTATTCTATTAAGTGATGGTTATAACTATAATTCAATCCCCCTACCCGCACTCGAAACACTTAAAACAACATACGGCAATAAACTATGTGTTTATACTATATGGGTAGGTAACGAAAAAGAAAAATCAGGTCAGGCTGTTTTAGAGGCATTATCTGCGGCATCAGGCTGCGGGTTTTCAACGACAGCAAGTTCAGTTGCCTCTAGTAATGGTATGGCTGATTTTGTAACTAATGTATTTTTCAAACAAACAACACCGGCCGTAGTAACAAATAATGATACAGATGGCGATGGAGTCTTAAACAACCAAGACAGATGCCCTAATACACCTAGAGGCGCAGTTGTCGATAGAGATGGTTGCTGGGCATTCCACGGCGTTCTATTTGACTTTGACAAAGCAACTATTAAAGCAGGTTATGAGAGTTTATTTAATAATGCAATTCATGTATTAAAATTAAACCCCAGCCTTACTGTTGAAATTCAAGGCCATACTGATAGCAGAGGTTCTGCTGCATATAATCAAAGATTATCAGAGAATAGAGCTAAAGCAGTTAAACAATACCTCGTTAATCACGGTATTGCTGCCTCTCGTTTAACAACTGTTGGGTTCGGCGAGTCTCGCCCTGTTGCATCAAATGATACTGAAGCAGGCAGAGCCCAAAACCGCCGCGTTGTTTACAAAAGAACGGATATGTAATTAAATATCAATCAATGTAGAACTAAAAAGGAGGGCTTGCCCTCCTTTTTTTGCCCTTACCCCTCCTCTCTTCAATTTTGGCGAACTTTAGCCTGCTATGGCTTGTGTAGCATTAATTAACAGCGACGCCTACTTGCAATGCTTCAAACCAATCAAGAAAGCGTTTAACATCATCACCTTTAAACATTCGGCCATGCTGCGGTGCCAAAACATCGATATCCAGTTTTCTGACCCTATCAATCCAAACTCTTTTGGCCTGGTTAGAAGGCATCCAGCGCTGATGGAAAAAACGCATTTTCTCAACATGCGCATCAAAATTATCAACAAATACTGGTGCACCATCCGCTTCTAACGCTGCTCCAACATCCCCCGACATTAAAATTTTTGCTTGTGGGTCATAAATATTAAAATTAGCCGATGAATGCATATAATGTGCAGGAATAATTTGCAACTCCACCCCTGCTAAATCGATAATACCGCCATTATCTGCAATAGGTACATACTCAATACTTTCACAACCAAAATGCCTAAGAAAGCCTTCCCATAATGCAGAGGCATGAAGTTTCGCGTCAGGTAAAGCCTGATCCCATAGGCCTAATGATGAAATAATATCCGGATCTTGGTGAGAAGCAAAGATATCAGTAATTTGTTCAACAGGTGCATAATGTAATACCGCTGCAAGCATAGGGGCAAAAAGCTCAACACCACCAGGATCTATTAATAAGCATCTATCAGCGGTTCTCACCATATATTGATTTGTATCAATAATTTTTTCAGGCTTATTATTATCCCGGCCAAACATAATCCACTGATACGATCCCTCGTATATACTGGTCATTTTCATTTAAAACAAGCCTCTTATTAGTTAATTTATTCCACTATATCGACAGCGGATAAAGCCGTACGACACCTTTGAACATTATCATGTATAACTTGGGCAGCATTATCAACACTTTCTGCAACGGCCTGCAAACTTTGCAAGTACTCCCCAGCTTGAGATGCCTCAATTCGAGAATTTGCAGCAATAACACGCGCTGCTCTTGCTGGGTGCATAACTTCAGCCAGTTGATCCAATAGTTGGGCAACATTAGATTTAAAATCTTGCCTACACTGCAACATTCTATGTTTAGAGTTAGCCATTGGCTGCTCAAGTGATTTTTCATAAGGGGCATCTTTTGCCAAAATAGAGACTAACTCAAATTTCTGGTATGCCTCTGTCATACGATGTTCGTTAACAGTTAATTGATATAAAGAGACCGCATGCTCATTTATTTTTTCAACCAAATCAATAGTATCTTTAGCCAGCTCATTAATAAAGTCAGTAATCGGCTGAAAGCCCTTTGCCTTTTCACCAGCCCTAAATGCAATAGCCTTTGCATTAGCTGCCGCCAAAGAGATTTCTTTAGCAACATCCATTACTGCACTGAGTTCAGCCGCAATAGAGGCAACTGCAACAAATTTTGATTTTGTTTGAGCTACATTCATTTTTCAATTCAAAGTATAATTTTTAAAGTTCTTGCCATTAGCCTAGTTCATATATTTTGAAATATCTAGGTATAAGCTTAATAATTTCTAACACTCTTTGAATTAGTTTGAAACTTAAAGCTATGTTAAATCCTCACCCCTTATTGTAAACTGAAACAATTAATCACTATTTTATATAACTATGACTTTATCAAGCTTTTTACGACACCTAAAAAATAATGAAAACATCAGTTTTGAACAATCCATTTCAATCATTACAGAAAACTATTTATACACCCCCACTGAATTTAGTAATGGCTTAGCAAATGATAAATTAATTAACCCTGCTGGTTCCAATGAGGGCTCGTGTAAAATCTTTGCCTTTGCTCAAATCAACCAATTACCCCCTCAGCAAACACTTAATTTATTTGGTGATTTTTATCGAAAAGATGTATTGGGTGACCCAACAGGTAATAATCACCAAAATATTAGAAATTTTATGCAATATGGCTGGGAAGGCATTCATTTTTCTACCCCTGCTTTAGTCGCTAAATAAATATCATTCTGTTTAATGGAAATTGATTACCTAATCATAGGCCAAGGACTGGCTGGTAGTTTATTAGCCTGGGAACTGACCCAGCGACAAAAAAAAGTAATTATTGTTGATAACAGTCAGCTTAATGCATCTTTGGTTGCTGCGGGATTAATTAACCCAGTAACAGGTATGCGTTTTGTTAAATCAACTGATATTGATCAGTTACTCCCCTCAGCAATTACTTATTACCAAAATTTTAGCCGCCTTTTTAAACAAGATTTTTATATAGAAAAGCCAATGTTACGCCTGCTACGTAATGATAAAGAAATAGCTGCGTGCACTAAGCGTTTCAATGTCCCTGAATACAAAAACTATTTGGCCAATTTAATTCCTTCTCACCCTAATATAAATGCCAGCCACGGCATTTTAAAACAAAAAAGTACCGGCTATTTATTAACAATACCTTTATTAACGGCATTAAAAAATTATTTTATAAGCCTAAATGCTTATATTAAAACTGAATTTCAGTACCAAGAAATCAGCTTATCTCCAATTTTAAGTTGGAAGCAATTTAAGCCTAAACAAGTTATATTTTGTGAGGGTCACTCAGCGACCAATAACCCTTGGTTCTCAGCATTACCTTTTCAGTTAGTAAAGGGGGAAATTATTACAGCCTTAGCCAAGCAAAAACTGCAACAATCTATTTTAAATTATGGTCAGTGGTTTATCCCTTTAGATGATTTCAAGTTTCGTACAGGTGCAAGTTTTGATAGAGAAAATATCAACTTAAACATTACAGATAAAGCTAAAACAGCATTATTGGCCTCACTAAAACAGATTTATCCAAGTCTAACGGTTAAACAAATAACTCAACACCAAGCAGGTATAAGACCAACCACACAAGACAAAATGCCTTTTATTGGTCAGCACCCCCATCACTCTAAGCTATTTATTTTCAATGGTTTTGGGGCTAAAGGTAGTTTACAAATCCCCTGGCACTGTCAAAAATTTGCAGACCACTTACTGTATAAGAAAGACCTTTCACAAATTAGCAACATCAACCGGTACTACTCTCTATTTTAATAATGAACAAACGTATATCTCTGACAATGCAGGCACATTTAGTAATTCAGCAATATTTAAAAGCAGGGGGGATTGCTGTAGATGCAACCGTAGGAAATGGACATGATACTTTGTTTATAGCTCAACAAGTAGGCCCGACAGGAAAAGTCTTTGGATTTGATATTCAACAACAAGCAATAGAGTTAACTCAAGCTCGATTAAACAATACAAATATAACAAATAATACCCAATTATTTCATACTAGCCATATCAATATAGAAAAATATCTTGGCACTGATTTTGGTGGCAAAATCAACGTAATCATGTTTAATCTAGGATACCTTCCTGGTAGTGATAAATCTATTATCACCCAAGCTGAATCAACACTATCCGCGCTTAATCAAGCTATTAGTTTATTAGCGAAATCTGGCATTATCACTATTGCCGCATACCCAGGACACCCAGGTGGAGATAAAGAAACAGATGCAATTAAAGCTTGGCATAAGCAGCTAGCCGCTGACAAATACAAGCTTAAAACAATCTATAGCGCTAATAAAGAAACTGCACCACGGCTTTATATTATTCAAAAACTGACTGAATAAAACTAGCGTTTCCCCCAAATATGAGCGTTAACAGCTGGCTCTTCCTGCTCAACTGTTGTTTCTACAGGGTTCGTTTTTTCAGCGGTGTTACTGACACCCTGCTCTTCAGATAGCCGAGCCTTTTGTTTTTTACTTAACCTTACCTTCTTCTTTTTGGGGCTTTTACGTGGCATTGGCGGAGGCACATCATCCAACTCAAAGCCAGCTATTTGCTCTCTTTTTAAATTAAGCCCATTATATTTTTCGATTACTGAAAAATGTTGAAATTCATGGTGTGCAATCAAGGAAATTACATGACCTTTTTCGCCAGCCCGTCCAGTACGACCCACTCGGTGAATATAGTCATTGGGTGAACGAGGTAAATCATAATTAATAGCACAAGGTAATTGCTTAATATCAATCCCCCTCGCGGCAACATCAGTCGCTATTAAAATACGTATTTCACCTTCTTTAAATCTTTTTAAAACCTTCATCCTTGCCGATTGCTCTTTATTACTGTGCATTGCAATCGCTTCAATATTTCTTTTTTCCAGCTTTTTAACCAAATTATCGCAAGTCCGTTTAGCACTGCAAAAAATCAACACCTGTTCCCAGTCATTGTTATTTAATAATGAGGCTAATAAATCATTTTTTTGGTTGTGATTAACCGTTATCACTCGTTGCTCAATTTCTAATTCATCAACAAACTCATCCATGTTTATAATAGTAGGCTCATTCATTACCTCACGCACCAACCGGCTAATACTCTCTGGAAAAGTCGCAGTGAACATCAGGTTTTGACGTTTATTAGGCAGTAATTTACTAATTCTTTCAATCTCTTCCTGAAAATCACCTTTCATTAAACGATCAACTTCATCAATCACTAAGGCTTTAATTTGATTAAACTTAATGGCATTTTGGTCGGCCAAATCAAGTAAACGTCCAGGCGTAGCCACTAAAATATCTGTTCCTCCTCGTAAAGCCATCATTTGAGGATTAATTTTAACACCGCCATAAACACTCTGGCATTTAATAGCTGGGATAATATTTTCAGCCAGTTGCGTAAAAACTTCTGCAATCTGTATGGAAAGTTCACGCGTTGGTACAAGCACTAAAACCTGAACACAATTACTTGCCGCTCGATTAGCAGCATCAAAACGCTTATCACGGCCGATACGAGAGTAAATATTCTCATTACTCATGCTATCCAATAAAGGCAGTGCAAAAGCCGCTGTTTTTCCAGAACCTGTATCAGCACGCGCCAAAACATCCTTCCCTTCTAACACCGCAGGTATGGTTTTTAACTGTATATCGGTAGGCGTTTCAAAACCCATTTTTTTTATAGCAGCTAAAATATCTACTGAAAAAGAAAAAGATTCAAAACTGGCTTGAGGTGAATGAGTTTTCATAAAATAACAATTTGAAATGAACAATGATCTATTTTAACTTAAAATCTTTTTTTAAGATCAATAAAAGCAAAATAGTCAAACTGTTAGCTTTTAAAATCACTAGGAGCCTGTCCGAAAACAGCCAAGACAAAGGAATATTTGTAATCAATTTTTGAAAAAAAATTAAAATTATTTTTAATAATCAATTTATTTTTCAAAATTAGCTTGAAATTGTCATTTTTACACCTTTTTCTCCTGTT
>JAJRUF010000193.1 GCA_024277935.1 Gammaproteobacteria bacterium | reverse complement strand
TAATACGTAATAAGGAAGTTTTTCCACTGCCGTTTTTACCTTCTAAAAGTAGAATTTGATGTTTGCTTAATTTAAAGTTAAGATTTTCGAATAAAACTCGGTTATCTCGAATGCAAGATAACTGTTTAGCTTCTAAAACTGAATTTTGTAAAACAGTGCCACCCATAAAATTTATAAAAAATATTTAAAGGTGCATATAATATCAATAACCTTGCAAGGTTCCCAGTTAGTTATTTTATAAAAATATATTCATTAGTCATATCTTATGCTTAGATGCTCTGTAAAAACGCATTATCAGGGTGCTTAAGTCCCCCTGACAATGCGGTGTTGGCTGGAAACCAGTCAACACTGTATTATACCGACACACTAAACATTAATATTTACAAAGAGGCTGGGAGTTTAATTGCTAACTTTTTAAAAATCTAAAAACCTTTTATATAATAGCTCTAACCTCTTATATGGAGCCCTTAGATGTCTTTTCTCAACCAGAATTACTGGTATGTACTTAATTATACCAATTCAGGACAGGTAAAATTTTGAAATTAAATCTATCTCAAGTGCAAAAATCAACCCGCATACTGTGGGCTATTTTTCTGACTATCATCACTATTTGTGCAACGTTGTTTATCTGTGTTGTCAACACAGATCATAAAATCAAAGCCTTATATATATTTCAGCAAAAAGCACTAGATATTGAATCAGACGTTCTGTATTTACGAAAGCAAGAAAAGAGTTTTCTTTTATACCCATCAGAATCAACTACTCTCCTATTTAATAACAAATATCAACAACTCTATAAAAAAACGACAGAAATAGATTTTACCGAACAAGCGCCCCTTCCTGATGAACTTAAGCTATCTATACGCACCTATAAACAAACCTTTGATGAGCTAGTGGCTTTGCAACGTCAAATTGGCTTTTCAGAAACAGAGGGGCAACAAATAATTATGCGGGAATATGCACATCAGACGGAGGCACTTATTAATAAATTAAAAAACGATGATTTATATAAAGACTTATTGCAACTAAGACGGAATGAAAAGGATTTTATCGTACGGCATGATAATAAGTATATTGAGCTTTTTAAGCAAAACTTTTTACATATACAAACAGAAATTGCAGTGGAAATACCTCATCCAGAAGTCTTATTAAAAACACTCCTTGCTTATTCAGATGCCTTTCAAAAATTAGCCGTGTTAATGTATCGCAAAGGGTTCTCGCCCGATGAAGCTTTACTTTATAAGTTACAAACACAAGCAAACAACCTAGATACTGCTATTAATAAAATTTTGAAGTTTTCAAAATCAAAAACAAATAAAGACCTGCATGATCTAACACAAGTATTTTATATTTTAATTCTGTTGTCTGGTATAACGCTTTTTACCTTTATTTTGATATTAGTTAAAAGAATTAATAAAGAGCATAAACAGCTTATAAACAGTGAACATCAGTTTCGACTATTATCTGAATCACTGCCAGCATTAGTCGCTCAAGGTGGTGCGCTAGGGTACTGTCAATATCTTAATCAGGCGTGGGAAAATTTTTCGGGGTTATCCAGAAATATGTTAAAAGGCTACGCTTGGCAACAATGCATATACCCAGATGATAAGCAGCAATGGAATGACTTGGTAGCAAAGAATGTCGATACTGATCGACACCATTCAACGTTTGAAATGAGACTGAAAAATAACCAAGGTCAGTACCGCTGGATATTATTTACACTACGAACAGATGTTATATCAGAAAAGTCTACTTTTGTGTTAACCGGCACGGACATCACTCAACAAAAAATAATACAGGAGCAGTTAGACCATAGCTTAATACAGCAAAAGATAATTAATAATCTTTTGGCATTTCCTGTTAACAATTATTCTATGAAGGCTTTATTACATCGTTCTTTAGTCATTATTTTGGCAGCTCCTTTTTTATCATTTAAATCTATTGGTGCTATTTTTACGGCCGATATTGCCCATAAAACACTAACATTAGCTGCTCATATAGGACTACCTGCTGATATACAATTATTGTGTGCTTCTGTTGGTTATGAACAGTGTCCATGTGGACGTGCCGCATTAAGTGAACAGCTTATACATACCCTTTATTGTGATAAACAGCATAAAACCTGCTCCCCTCATCAGGAAGATCACGGGCATTATAGTGTGCCTATTCTGTCAAATGGAACATTGTTAGGCGTCATCAGCTTTTATTTGGAATCAGGACATGCCTATAATAAAAATGAAGCAGACTACTTAAAAACAGCCGCGAGCACATTAGCTAAATTAATTGAGCGTAAACAAATCAACCTTGATTTGGAATTAGCTAATATGTTATTTAATCACAGCAATCAAAGTTTAATCGTTACTGATAGCAATGCCACGATTATTAAGGTCAATAAAAACTGTGAACGAATCACTGCTTACACGCAAGCGGAATTAATAGGCAATAGTCCTAAAATTCTACAAGCAGAACCGTATTCTGGTGCATTTTATGATCTACAGCAGATATTAGAAACTAAAGGGCAATGGGAAGGGGAAATAATCACAAAATGCAAAACGGGGAAATTAATTACGCAGTGGCTCAGCATTTCCTGTATTAAAGGTAGTGAACATAATGAACAGCAATATGTTGCAATAGCAACTGACTTGACTCCAATTAAAGTAGCAGAAAGGCGGATTGAAAAATTAGCTTATTACGATACTTTAACCGGACTTGCCAATAGAGCCTTATTATATGACCACATCAACTTGTCAATTGCTCAGTCAAATAGGCAGAAGATCTATTTTAGCCTTTTATTTATGGATTTAGATCATTTTAAAAATGTTAATGATTCCCTAGGACATTCTGCGGGAGATAAATTATTACGAGAAATATCCAATAGAATACAGGTAATTACTCGTAGCAGTGATACTGTAGCACGCTTTGGAGGGGACGAATTTGTTATTTTATTAAATGATTTTTCTCACTCAAAAGAAGAGACTTCTTATCTGGCACAAAAGGTTGCTGAAAAGATATTGTTAAGTTTATCTGAATCTATAAAAATAGAACAGAAAATACTCAAACCAAGCGTTAGTATTGGTATTAGTATTTTTCCAGATACAGAGCAATCGTTAACCGTTGATGATTTAATTAAGCAAGCCGATATTGCTATGTATCACGCCAAAGCAAAAGGGCGTAACAGGTATCAGTTTTATCTTGAAGAAATGAATAAAAATATCACTGAGCGTTTACAGTTAGAAAGTTTAATGCGAGATGCTTTAGTAAAAGAGGAGTTTGAATTGTACTACCAGCCGCAGGTTAACGCAATAACTCATAAAATTATTGGTGCTGAAGTGCTATTACGCTGGAAAAATAGTGAGTTAGGATTTATTTCGCCAGCTGATTTTATTCCTATTGCCGAAGAAACAGGACAAATTATTGAAATAGGCCGTTGGGTACTCCAACAGGCCTGCTTGCAAATTGTGGCATGGCTAGATGCAGGAGTTATTAAGACTGACTTTGGGCATATTGCCATTAATGTTTCGCCAGTTCAGTTTCGTGAAGATAATTTTATTGTCATAATCCAAGATATTTTGCAAAACACCCAAGTTCCTGCTGCATTAGTAGAAATAGAAGTAACAGAAAGTGCATTACAAGATGATTTGCAAGAAGTTACCGAGAAATTAAAACAATTGAAAGCATTAGGTTTGTTTATAGCGATAGATGACTTTGGCACAGGATATTCATCGTTAAGTCGCTTGAAAAATTTCCCTATTGATTTGATAAAAATTGATAAATCATTTGTTGATGATATCGTTATTGAGACTAGTGATAAAGCTATCATAAAAGCCATTATTGCTATGGCACAAGGATTAGGAATACCTATTTTAGCTGAAGGTGTGGAAACTCAGGGGCAGCGAGATTTATTGATCCGAAAAGGCTGCCTGATGTATCAAGGCTATTTATATAGTAAGCCCGTCTCCGCTACAGATTTTCAAAAACTATTAGAGGCACCGCAAAATTATGAGTGAATAACGAATACAGCAAACGGTAAGGAATGGGCACAGAATAAGTTGAACAACTCGCGAATTGTTCAACTTATTTCGTGCCCATTTCTAACGTTTATGAGCCTGTTTTACACAACCATAACTTTGCCTTGATAAGTCCATTTGAAGGGTTTAGCCAAGGTTATATTAAAATAATCTATAAACGCCTCACTGCCATTTAAATTAAGCTTCAAAAGTAGGGTAGGCAAAGAAGGTACGACGTGCCCATCAGTGGCATCGCGCTAAAAGAAAAATGGGAATTGCTTGAATATACTTACGAAGCCATACGAGTAGCAGTAGACGCATCTATTACTTTGCCTTTTTCAACTCTATCTCTGCCAGATTTTTTAGCAACATATAAAGCTGAGTCTGCTGAATGAATTAATTGAGTTGAAATTTCAGCTGATGTTTTTGAGCTTACCTTACAAGGAAGATACGTTGACATTCCAATCGAAATAGTGACTTTAATCTGTGCTTCATTAAAATTTAAAGCTAAATCTTTAATACTTTTCCTAATTCTTTCTGCAATGTCTTTTACCATGGTTTCAGGGATATTTGATAGCAAAGCAACGAACTCTTCTCCTCCATACCTAGCCAACACATCATTACTTCTTAGTTGTTTTTTAATCACACTCGCTACAATCGATAAAACATAATCACCTGCTTGATGACCGTAGGTATCATTTACTTGTTTAAAATGGTCAATATCTAAAAATAAACAGCTAAGAGGCTCTTCATTGCGTTGACTCCGATCCACTTCTTCTCCGATTCTTTGTTCGAGAAACCGTCGATTATTAACACCGGTTAAGGTATCAATTAAACTGGTTCTGCGCATCATCTCAAAATTAAGATTGTTTTCAAGGCAAATACTCACAACTGAAACCATATGTTCAATAAAATCAGTTGCCATATCATTGATAAACCGGTTGGGGGTATAACTTCCAAAATTAAGAGAACCTAAATATTTTCCTCGTCGCCTCAGTGGAATAATAGCAACAGAAACGGGGTTTCTTTCAGATTCAGGAAAAAACTTTGCACAACTTGATTGTTTATAAGTACCCAGAAAGGGGGTGGCCGATAAACCAAAAGTGCTTTTAAGTAATTCATTGTCACTTAACAGGATTAACTTATTATTGGCAAGGTAGTCATACCCATCATCACTGAGGTAAGCGGCTATTTCAGATTTTTCATCAATCAAGCAAAAACTAATCACATCCAAGTCAAAAAAAGATTGAGCATCCTCTAGTAACTGCTCAATCATTTCAGCTAATGAATTTAAATTTAGTAATCTCATTTCAAAAGTCTGAAACCTTTTTAAGGTCAAACTATTATGTTGAACGCGATCCAGCATACCATCCAAATGGCTTTGCAAAACGCGCAATTCTGTTGTGATATCGTCTTCCAATTTAATTCTCTGTGAATTGTAGTCAATCGCGTTAAATTCTAGCAGTTATATATAAACTTACAACAAACCATTAACTAAAATATTAATTATAAATTAGCTCATGTTAAAATCATCATAGTTATTACTGACTCCCTTATTTCCACTTTTACCCCTCCCCTACTATATTAAGTATTAATGTCAAACCCTGTTGAACAAAAAATCATCGCCTTACGCGAACAAATTAAGCAACATAATAAAAATTATTATACTTATGATAAGCCTGTTATTACTGATTCTGAGTATGACCGTTTACTTGGTCAGTTAAAGCAGCTGGAAAATGATTATCCTCAGTTTTTAACCACAGATTCGCCTTCTCAGAAAGTTGGAGGAACTGTGCTAGATAAATTCATCAAAGTTCAACATGAAGTCCCTATGCTTTCTTTGGATAATGTCTTTAATAGTGAAGATTTAGCTGATTTTGTTGAGCGAGTAAACAAGCGATTAAGTCTAACAACTGAACTTACTTTTTGTGCTGAACCAAAACTAGATGGGCTTGCTATTAGCCTACTTTATCAGAAGGGTTATTTAATACGGGCTGCTACACGTGGAGATGGTAATATTGGTGAAGATGTCACTAACAATGTAAAAACCATTCAAAATATTCCGCACATTTTAACGGGAAAAAATATTCCTGATGTGATTGAAATAAGAGGGGAAGTTGTTATGCCAATGGACGCTTTTAAGCAATATAATTTAATAGCGGCAAAAAATGGCGATAAATGTTTTGTTAATCCAAGAAATGCTGCGGCTGGAAGTTTACGCCAATTAGATTCTAAAATTACCGCTAACCGTCCTTTAGCTTTTTATAGCTATGGTATTGGACTCATAAAAAATGCTGATTTACCAAACAGTCATTATCAACGGTTATTACAGCTTAAACAATGGGGGCTTCCTGTTACCAATGAAATTAAAATTAAAACAGGGCTACAAGGCTGTTTGGATTATTATCAATTTTTGTTAGCCGCTAGAGACACCCTACCCTACGAAATTGATGGTATTGTCTATAAAGTTGATGACATCAGTTTACAGCAGCAATTAGGCTTTATCTCTCGTGCACCTCGTTGGGCTATTGCGCATAAATTTCCTGCTCAAGAAGAGCAAACTAGATTGCTTGATGTGGAGTTTCAAGTAGGCCGCACAGGGGCAATTACTCCTGTTGCTATATTAGAACCCGTGTTTGTGGGAGGTGTCAATATCAGTCGTGCCAGCCTACATAATAATGATGAAATTCAACGTTTAGGTATTAAAATTGGTGATACGGTTGTTGTTCGTCGCGCTGCAGATGTTATCCCTCAAATATCCGGCTCACTTTCTGAACACAGCCCATCAGCCAAACCTATTATTTTCCCTACTCACTGTCCGGTCTGTCACTCTGAGATAGAAAGAATAGAAGGTGAAGCTGTTGCTCGCTGTAGCGGTGGACTGTATTGTGCAGCTCAACGTAAAGAAGCAATCCAGTATTTTGCTTCACGAAAAGCGATGAACATTGATGGTTTAGGCGAAAAAGTGGTTGACTTATTAGTTGATGAAAATTTAATTAATACACCTGCAGATTTATTTTTATTAAAAGCAGAGCAGTTAATTGGTTTAGATCGAATGGGGCCAAAGAAAGCTGAAAATATTATCAATGCAATCAATAAATCGAAAAAAACTTCTTTTGCAAAATTTCTACTTGCTCTTGGTATTAGAGAGGTGGGAGAAGCGACTGCAAGAAACCTGGCAGAACATTTTTTAACATTAGATGCTTTAAAAAAAGCTAATATTGATGATCTACAAGAAGTAGATGATGTGGGTGAAATTGTAGCTAAGCATGTGCAATATTTCTTCCGTCAAGCACATAATTTAGAAGTAATTGATGCTTTACTTGAAGCAGGAGTCCAATGGCCTATACTGCAAGCAAAACAACAACACACTTTACCCTTAGCCAATAAAACCTACGTTTTAACAGGCACTCTTAGCAAAATGAAGCGCAGTGAAGCCAAAGCGTCTCTTCAAGCTTTAGGTGCTAAGGTTTCAGGAAGTGTCTCAAGTAAAACAGACACTGTTGTGGCTGGTGAAGCAGCTGGTTCTAAACTGATTAAAGCGCAGGATCTAAAAATCAATATTATAAATGAAGATGAATTAATTGCATTATTGGAGTTATATTCAAAATAAATTATAGTAGCTTTATAAAGCCTCAAGCCAAAGCGTCTTCAGGCCGGTGCTTTCGCCTACTTTTTCCCTTCTCATAGAGCAAATGCTGGACTTTCACCAACTAGCTGACCATGCCACTTACACCGCATTTGATGCTAATCTGTATTGTCTTAACCTACGTTTTCCGTCGCGAATAGGCTCCAGATACAAGGTTTAAAGATATGTGTAGGGCTTCTATATAGAAATTTTACACATATCTTTGTTGGTTATGGTTTTTAGCCTTGAACCTGCTGTTGTATAAACTCTATTATTTGATCGAGTGCAATATCCTGACTTTCGCTGTCAGTTCTTGCTCTATACTCAACATGACCAGAATCTAAACCTCTATCTCCCATCACTATACGGTGTGGAATACCGATGAGTTCCATATCCGAAAACATAAACCCCGCACGTACTTTTCGATCATCAAGTAAAACTTCAATGCCAGCCGCTTGTAAATTTTTATACATCTCTTCGACGGCTGTTCTTAGACGTTCTGATTTATGCATGTTCATTGGGCATAAAGCAACTTGAAAAGGCGCAAGATTAGTTGGCCAAATAATCCCTTTATCATCATGTTTTTGTTCGATAGCCGCTGCGACAATCCTTGAAATACCAATGCCATAACAACCCATTAACAGTGTTTGGTTTTTACCTTGTTCATTGATGATGCTGGCTTTCATAGAGCCGGTATATTTATCACCCAATTGAAAAATATGTCCCACTTCAATACCACGAGCCATTGTAATAGTCCCTTTTCCATCGGGGCTTGCATCACCTTCAACAATAAGGCGAAGGTCTTCAATTTGAGCTAAGGGTAGGTCACGATTCCAATTGACACCTTTATAGTGTTTACCATCTTGGTTAGCACCACAAACAAAATCTGATAATAATGTTGCACTACGGTCAACAATAACTTTAAAATCAAGTCCGATAGGCCCTATAGAACCTGGCATACAATGACAGTGTTGAATAATTTCCTCATCACTTGCAAATTCTAATGGAGACAGTATTCCTGCAATCTTTTCAGCTTTTAATTCATTAAGCTCATGGTCTCCACGTAATAATAAGGCGACTAAACAATCATCTTCACCTTTTACAATTAAGGTTTTTAAGCATTGCTGTGGGGTTATATTAAAAAACTGACTGACTTCATCAATAGTATGTTGCTGAGGTGTATCAACTAAACAAAGTTCAGTTGTTGCCTCTGGACAAGTACCTGACGGCATAATTGCTTCAGCCTTTTCAATATTAGCGGCATAATCACTGTCGGTAGAAAAAGCAATGGCATCTTCACCTGAATAGGCTAGTACATGAAACTCATGAGATATAGCTCCACCAATTGAGCCAGAATCCGCAATAACTGCTCGATATTTAAGTCCAAACTGATCAAAAATATTGCTATAAGCTTGGTACATTACATCATAAGTTGCTTGCAATGATTGTTGATCTAAATGAAATGAATAGGCATCCTTCATAATAAACTCTCGGGAACGCATAATTCCAAAACGCGGGCGAATTTCATCACGAATTTTAGTTTGTATTTGGTAGTATGTTATAGGTAACTGCTTATAACTTTTTAATTCATTTCTGGCTAAATCAGTAATAACTTCCTCATGAGTAGGGCCTAGGCAAAATTCACGATTATGTCTGTCTTTTAGTCGGGCGAGTTCTGGGCCATATTGTTCCCAGCGCCCTGTTTCCTGCCAAAGTTCAGCCGGTTGAAGTGTTGGCATCAAAACTTCTAAAGCACCTGCTTTTTCCATTTCGTCTCTTGTGATTTTTTCTACTTTACGTAAAACTCTTAAACCTAAAGGTAACCAAGTGTATAATCCTGAGGCTAACTTACGGATTAAACCTGCACGAATCATTAATTTATGACTGGCAATTTCAGCATCTGCAGGTATTTCTTTAACGGTGCTAATAGGGAATTGAGTTGTACGCATGTGTGTTTACTAATATAGATATAAAAAAACTTATTTTACCGGTTAAATAAAATTTAATCTGAAATAATATTAAAAGAAACCTATTAACATTGCTTGTACAACGGATTCATTAACATCCTTAACACCAAATTTGTTATACCAATAAGAATATTCTGTGCCTACATAAATAGTATCTTTTTTAATTCCCACAGCATGCCCCATATCAAATAACATTTGTGGTTGGGCTAAAATATGAAAGTTACCGGAATTATTTGTATTCCCTGTACGAAAGTCAGTAAACCCACGGAACTTAAACCTGGCTAAACCTATTTTAAAGGGGTAACTCCATACGGGAGTAATTTGTAAGCCATATTTACGACTGACATCATCTGCTTTATAAGCTGTTATATCTAACTGCAAGTAATCAAAATATTTATTGGATAAATCAAAACTCAGGCCTAATAAATAAACTTTAAACTGATCATTTTCTGGTTTATTACTAATATTTAAACCGGCAACAACAGAAATATCAGAAATGGGGCCTAGAGACATTTGTTGCCCCGATATTTTGTTAAAACTCAGGTATGAATAAACTTCGGCATACACCTCAACGCCTATATCATTACGGTCTGCAATATCAACAAAGAAAAAGTTTGTTCCATAAGTCCAGCCATCTGCATGTTCAACAGTAAAAGTTGTTCTGTCTGAATCCCCAAACTCAAAGTCACTCCCATATAAAACCTGGACATTATTTGAAGTCCAGTCAAATGAATAACAAAGTTGCGTTGTAAAGAGGCAAAATAGAATTAGGAAAAGAATATGTAAATTTCTAATCTTCTGCATAATGAGTGATAAGTTCCTTTAGTTGGTCTTCATTTATTGGCTTAGTCATATAATCATTAAACCCACAAGATAAAGCTTGTTGAATTTTATTACTGTCTGCATAGGCACTTATGGCAATAATTGGAGTCGCTAACTGCTTATTTTTAATAGTACCAACAAGCTCAAGCCCCGATAATACAGGCATATTCAGATCAATAAGTGCTAATTGATATGTTTTTGTAGATAATAAATGAAAAGCCTCAGCACCGTTTACAGCTGTATCAAAAGTACAATTTAACTTTTTTAACATAAAGCTTAACAACATTAAATTAATATCATTATCATCGGCAATAAGAATATGCATTTTATTTAAGTTTAACGGCTTTTCTGTTTTGCTATCCCAAGCAGCTGCCTTATCCGTTAAGGCAAAGGGTAAAGGTAGAGATAGAGTAAAAACACTACCTTTATTAACGATACTGGAAACATAAATAGTTCCTCCCATAAGGTGAGTGAGATCATTACAAATAGCCAGCCCAAGTCCAATACCTTGTTCAGAAAAACCGTTGTGATCAATTTGAGTAAAGGGGGCGAAAATCTTATTTTGATCCGCTTTAAGGATTCCACAGCCGGTATCACTGATTGTTACTGTTAAAATTTCATTTTGATGTGTAATGTCCATAGACACACTCCCTCGGCTGGTAAATTTCATTGCATTACCGAGTAAATTGTATAAAATTTGGCTTAACCGTTTGGAGTCACAAATAACAGGTTTATCTAAAACAGGTTTATTAATTTTAAAATCTAAAGATTTTTCTTTAGCCTTAAGCTTAAAAATAGCTATTATTTCATCAATAAAGCCATTGAAATCAAAAGACTCTGGATTAATTGATATTGTTTTAGATTCGATTTTTGAAATATCAAGAATTTCATTAATCATGGCTAATAAATGCTTACCACAATGACTAATTAAACCTAATTGCTTTTTATCATCACTGGAGATATATGATTTTTTATAAAGTAATTGACTGAATCCAAGAATCCCATTTAAGGGGGTTCGCAACTCATGGCTAATATTAGAAAGAAATCGATTTTTTGCGTGATTTGCTGATTCTGCCATTTCCTTAGCAACCAGTAGTTCGGCTGTCCGGCTATGAACTATTTGTTCTGTACGAAGGTATTTTCCAGTTAAAAGTAATAGTCCAAAACCTAAAAGTGAAGTAAAAAGTAAACCACTGATAATGACCCACCACATAGACCAATGTATGGCAGAGTACAAATGATCCGTGTCTAAATAAAATGTAAGTAGCCATTTCTGATTGGCAACTTGTATAAATTGAGTAAGCTTTGTTTCAGTATATGGAATATTTTCCGTATTAAAAATTATTGAATTATTTGTAGTATTCCAGATACTAAGCCCCATATTTTTTATTTTAATTTGTTGTAAGGTAGAATTAATAATTCCTTTTAAAGATGATGAAATAGTAATAATACCTTCTAATACATCTTGGTTATTTTTATGTACAAATACTGGTGTATATAAAATAATACTTTGCTCATCTATGTAACAGGAGGGTACAGAAAAAGGAGGGGTATTTAAAATTGAAAACAAAATTTTAGTGGGAAATTTGTCATTTTTAGAAATATCATTACCCCGTGAAGTGCTGAATTTTATACTTACAGCCGGAAGTTTATGAGTTGATTTTGTGGCTGAATATTCAAAGTATTTAATGCTATTAATTTCTGATAAATCACTCAGGTAAGATTGTGTAAACCGTTTGAACTCCTGCTTTTTAACAGACTGAGAGCTAGTAAAAAAGTTATTTATTGAGCGAATAAAACGGCTTTGCTGAGAAAGATTCATACTTATCTTATGTGATACAGCGACAGCATTATCTAAAAATAACTGTTGATTTCGGTTAGCTTCTAAAGAAAGAATATGAAAAAAGAAATACACGACGAAAATAAAACAGGCTATTAATGGAAGACTGAAAGTAAAGCGCCGTTTTTTCCATAAAGAACTATCGTTTGTAAAAATAGTGAGCATGATAGGGGTAAAAATAAGCACACCGATGGTATCACCAACCCACCAACTTAACCAGTTTAAGGGAATTTCATTTGGTGAAATAATGCCATTAAGAAGCATGGCTGTAATACCCGTTGTAGCAGGTATTAAACAGCTAACAGGGCCGCCTAATAAAAGGAATAAAATAATATCTCTATCAAAAATTAAGTCACTTGGGTAGCTGGTATATTTAATAATCAACCGCATACCTGTATAGGCAAAAAGAGTAGCACCAGTACCTGTTGCTATATAAATTGGAATTGATTGGGTGTCAAAACCAAAGGCCCAGGCAGAAATACAAAAATTACCTATAAAAATTCCTGGCCAAATACGAGAACCGTATAACAACATTGATGCTAACGCTATTCCAGCTGGCGGCCATACTGCCCCTGCCTGACTTGGAGGCACAGCTAATTCAAGGCCAAGTAAACCAAACAAAAAATAAACACAAGCAATTGCAGTAATCAGTAGTATTGTTAATAAGTTCCTTTTAAAAGTGATAGTGCTTGGCATGCTTGCTTTTTTTTAAATAAAAGTTAATATCTAGTCGGAATATATATTAGGGTGAAATAATAACATGTTCAAAAGCATGACTGATTTTTTAAAAGAAGATATATGGACTGTCTCAGAGCATAATCTTTCATTACTTCAGTGCGTAGGAGTTAAAACACTAAAAATAATTTTACTTTCTGTGCAGGGGTTTAAGCGAGACCTTTGCCAATTGCGTGCTTCTGCTTTAACCCTATATACGCTATTATCAATTGTCCCTATTATTGCGTTATTATTTGGTATTGCAAAAGGTTTCGGTTTTGAAAAAAAACTTGAAACACAACTTCTTGAAAAAGCATCAGACCAAGATACTATGATGCTACAGTTAATTGAATTTTCTCAAAATATGCTATCAACAACAAAAGGTGGCGTGGTTGCAGGTATAGGTATCGTCGTCTTGTTCTGGACAGTTATAAAAGTCATTGGCAATATTGAAGAATCCTTTAATCATATTTGGAAAATATCTAAAAATAGACCGTTAGCTAGAAAGCTAAGTGATTACTTATCATTAATGATGCTAGCACCTGTACTATTGATTCTTTCCAGTAGCATAACCGTGTTTATTAAAACAAAAATCGCATGGCTCGTTAAAATTATTCATTTACCTGCATTTGGAACCAAAATAGTCCTTTATTTGATGAGTTTTTCTCCCTTAGTCATTATGTCAGTATTATTTACTTTTGTTTTTTTGTTTATGCCAAATAAAAAAGTCAGCATGAAATCTGGTGCTATAGCGGGTATTACAACTGGAATTTTGTATCAAACAGTGCAATGGGCTTATATTTCTTTGCAAATAGGGGCATCTAGCTATAATGCCATTTACGGAAGTTTTGCAGCCTTACCCTTATTTTTAGTCTGGTTACAAGTTGTTTGGATGGTGGTTTTATTGGGTTGCGAAGTTTCATTTTATATCCATAATTTTGAAAGCTACCGACATAATGAAAAATTTTCTGGTATTAGCCTTTGTTTGAAAAAAACGATTGCTTTAAAAGTTTGCCATTTGATTATAAAGAAATTTGCTAATGCAGAAAGTGCACCTAGTGCTGAACATATTTCTAACACCTTAGTTTTACCTATATCCGTTGTACAAAGAACTCTATCTCTCTTATTAATAGCAGGGGTTATTGTAGAGTTAAAAGCTTTTGATGACGAGGATATAACTTACCAGCCCGCTCAAGATATAAATAACATAACAAATATGCAAGTTATAAATGCCCTGGAAAATACTGGGCGCAATTCTGTGCCGGGTATGACCAAACAAGATAAATTTATGCAACTTAATTCATCAGCTGAAGTTATTTTATTAAAAGATATAAAAATATAGACTTAGGGAGGGAGTAACAAATAATATAGCCACCTCTCTTGTCTTTTTATCTCGCCCTCGGGTATTAATTAGAGAGTAACAAAATCAATGACATAGGGGTTTTTACTCTCTAATTGATGTCCGCCAAGGAGAAATAAAGATAGATTGTGTGAAGAACAAGCCACAATCTTATCCGGCTGCTGGACAAGCTCGGTGGGTTATTCATGTTGCCTTTCTATCCAGTCTAGTTGAGTTGAGTTCTATTTTTATTGACTTATAAATACGATAGCAATTTATAATTTAACATAACAGTCCATGGGGCGAAGAAGAGAGTAAAGGATTAAACATTAAGCTCAACGACTATACACTGAATTTCACTAGCGGTCTGGGATAATAAACTTCTCTCTGTCCCAAATGCACCTTTATCCTGCATATAAGGCTTTACCAATTATTAGCCCCACTGCAGTCCGTTTTATTACCTATTTGGTCGATACAGTACGTTTTTAAACTGCTATCAACAGGCACTGCCTTCAAGGTAAACGTAGACTTACCAGCGGCATTAATCTTTAAATCATAGGTTTTAGTTCCACTATCAATCGGTACTTTACTGGAAAATATCCAAGGTGCACCTGTATCAGCTGGAGATGCTAATGAACCAGCGGCCCCTTTATAAGTCATCCCCTCTAAATAATATTGACTCATCGCACTGGCAAATGATACTAATGCTGTTCTAGCCTCTGACTCTTTAGTACGCTGTATATGGCTTTGGTAAGATGGGTAAGCAATAGAAGATAAAATACCGACTATTGCAACCACAACCATTAATTCAATCAGTGTAAAGGCTTTCTGCCCATTCTTTTTCATAGTATCTCTCCATTAAATGTCTTTTTTTAAAATATGCCCGTTCATAGCGATAATTATCAGGCATTAGCTTATGCGCTTTACGATAATATTTTAAAGATTCTGGTTGTTTATTCAATTGCTCACATGATTTTGCTAGCCAATAAGCCCAATAAGCTTGCTTACCTCCATCTGTGGTCAGAAATTTTTCAGAGGCTATATCATAAGCTTGTTGTGCATAGATATAAACTTTTTCTGGACGTTTAATTTCATGGTAACTTTTAGCGAGCGAAATAAGTGTTGGCACATTATTAGGTTTATCCACATTACGTTTTAAGCCAACCGCTATGGCTTTACCTAAAAATTCATTGGCCTTTTCTGGTTGATTCAAATATTCATACTGATGGGCTATACGCCGTAATATAACTGTATTATTGGGTTTTAAGCTATCATAAAGCTTTAATACTTCTATAACGTCTGCATAAAGATCATAACGCGCATACCTATCTGCAAATTTCTTATAGCCATTACTTAAACGAGAATTTATCTCTGAGCGTTGAGTAGATTGGTGTAACAATAACTCAGTGACTCCATAAGCCAAACCAAAAACACTTATTGTTAATAATATAAAGCTACTCAATACAATCGAATTTGAATAAGCCTTTTGTTGTAAATAAAAATTTAAAGCTGTAAACGCCATTGCCATAGAAACTAATAATTCAGCAACTTCCGCTTCATTAAAAGCAAAAAACTCCATTTCACATATAGCAGCCACTATAAAAGCGGGTAATAAAGCCAGAGGTGGCGCAGCGACCCCCCATTGATCACAAAAAACAGCTGGTCGCCATTTGATTTTTAAACATAAAGGATATAATACACCATAGCCAATAAATGCAATTGAAACCAAATAAGTCAGTAAGGTTTTTGTCCAGCTTTCCACGGGGCCTGTGAGTAAATTATGCAGGTTTGCTTCATTTTGATAGCTATGTTCAGCAAAATAAGCAGGTGATGCATAGTTTAACAATCGCTGTCCCCAAGAAATTTCTTCCATAAAGGTATAAAAACTGGCAAATGCCAATAAAGTAAAAAACCAACGATACCGCCCTGTTTTTACCTTTAAAACATTCAATAAGGAAAAAATAAAGGTTGCAAAAAAGAAGAAAAACTGCCCCCACTCTCCATATAAATCTTCATACGTAGCAAAAATATAGGCATGAGGATAATAAACAGCAATAATGCCATAAAAAATACTTATACTCAGTGAGAGAAATAATAAATACCCTGAAGCTAAATTCATGGGCATTGTCCTGCATAGGTCTTTGAACTGGTGCTTTCTGTTTCAGTACGAACACGCCCAGAATTCGCAATAACTACTCGTCTAAAAGTAGCTAACCCAGAGGGCGAGCAAAAATAAAAGTTAGCATTAACATTACTTCGACCATCGGGAGAATAAGAAAGATAGTTAGTTACTGAGGTCTTTATTGTATTTCCTGTAATCGCTGAATAGTTTTGAATATTAACATCTGTTCCGTTGGTAAAACTACCATCTCTATCATTATCAATAAAAACGCTCCAACCCGATCCCCAACCACTTGAATTTTTGCGAACAGTCACCATTTTATTTAGTTTTGCAGCTTCACTGCGTGCAATATTCAATGCACCTACCATAGAATTTGCTTGTGTGGTAAGACGATTATTAGCAATAATACCTTGAAAAGAAGGGACGGCTATACCCATAATAATAGCAACAATAGCAAGTGTAGTTAATAGTTCTATAAGGGTAAACCCTAAAGAATTAGAGTTAGTTGGTTTAATCATACGTATAGTTTTCAATATAACTTTAAAAGCATTTCTTTAGCTTTCCACTTACAATAGAACAGATAAACTAAAGAGGTTGGGAGTTCAGTAATAAATAATGTCCAAATGAGGTAGGTATATTATTTGTTACTGCCTCCCTTAATTAACGACCTCTTTTTACCACAAGATATTGTTATTACCAGCAAAGGACTTAATGCCCACAAAAATAACCAATGTTTAACTGATGAGCAAGTTTATTCAAGGGCTATTGCCAAGAAGGCTAAAAGTACGGTTTTTATAGACAAAATATTAACTCAGGTTCGATAACCCACAACGTATAATCAGGTAAGTTTTTTAATATATCCCTACTTTAAAAAACTTACCTTTATAGTTACCTACTTTTCTCTTTCCAATTTAAACGACCACTAAAGCCTTGAGTATCACCACTTCCTGAAGGTGGAATTACCTTCGGTGGTTTGCCGCTCTGGGTAGTACAGGCATCAACAGCGGCTTTAATACGCTTATCAATTAGGCTACTCCTTTTAATGACAATAGCTCGCTTTTCATATTTCGTCCCTGTGTTAACCTTTTTATGATAGCTTTTAACAGCCTCTTTTATTGCAGTAGCATTTGAACAGTCGTTCATTTTACGGTATTTATGCCCAGAGTCACCTCGCCCCATCTTACCTTTATGAGTCGCACTAGAATCTGCACATTTTTTATATTCTGTATAAACACCACTATCATCCATGCTGCTATCCGAAATATTTAAACTACTATCACCATGGCCATTATCTTCATTGTATTTATCATTTTTCTCATGTAATTTTTTAGCATAATTCTTACTTGAATCAGACTCTTTAGAGTCACTAGAGTCATGATGTGAATCACTGGAATCTTGATTTTTACACCCACTAATTCGATGATGATGTCCACTATCTGAAACACTATCATGCCCCCCACCTTTACCAGAATCAGGCTTATTCTTACTGCTATCACTTTTACTACTATCGCTACTATCTCCCTTATCTAAACATTGACTTAATGCAGTGACGGTTGTTTCATCATCAAAAGCATCATCATTGACAATAATAGGGTCAAAGTAAGATTGTGTTAACTTTAGCAATGTTGTTCTCGTCTCACCCGTACATCCACTAATCACCAAGGTGTCTTCTTTAACAGTAGTTGAAGATGTGCTCGGTGGATTATTACAAGAACCTAAATAATCTCCACCATGATTATCTCTATGGGATGGCCACGCACTATAGCCTATATGTATGGTATGTTTATTGGCTGGATTACCTATAGGTACATGGCAAATAATGATTTCTTTTGCTTCGCCTGGATTACCTCGTTCCCCACTATCAGAGCTATGCTCACTATTATGCCCACTATCAGAGCTATGCTCATTGCTATGAACATTACTAGTTTCATCTTCATCAGCATACACAGCCATAGAAGCAAGCATACCTGCTCCCATGGCCATTACCACCATAACCGGCAGCATTTTTTTATTTAAAATAGACTTCATTTCTCTCTCCTCGTTTACTAAAGAAAACTCTTAAGTAGTTACTAAAGAGTTAGGTACAGTATTAACTACAAATAATTATTTTAACTTTATATAGATCACACTTTAGACAAAAGAATAATTCATTTTGACTTATAGGTCACAACGCACACCATATTTTGACTCAATTTCTCGTTTACTCCCTGAGTCGTCAACAATCGTAACCAGTAGTACGTATATTTCAGTAGGACACGCGATAGGAAATTCAGGTGTAGCTATTGCGTTACAATACCCTGCTCCATCAAAAGAACAAGGTACTTCAAGACCACCTTGTTTTGGCGTGCGCAAACAACTTGTCGCTGTAATTTGAACAGTTGTTATCAGTTTCATGGCCGTGGTTAAAGGAAGTTTATTTGTAATATCAAGAGGGGTAGCAGGCAGAGCCTTTAGTTGGTCAAACCGACTAGGCGGTCCTACTGTTTTTTTACACGCATACTTTGGATCTGGATAATTAACCTCTGTTGACGCAGGATCGCCACCTAAAGGTTTATTAGCAACGCCCGCAATATCATCAATAATATCTTGAGCTGGCGGTATATTTGTCACATTGTAAGCAAACACATCAGGTATTGTGTATAAAGTGCCAGGAGTACCAATCACCGTTACAAAAGGAGTTGGAAAATCAGTTGCTGTATATGTTGCATGCAACGGCCACACCTCATATCTGGTTTTATTAATATATTCCTCTGCAAGTGTTAACACATCCTCCGCAGACGAAAAAGTAGTGGACTGCTGTTGCGCATTAGCAGCCATTAAAAATTGCACTCGGTTTTGTTGCACCATATTGACACCTAACAAAGTTACCAATAATAAAATTAATAAGCTAAATATCAGAACAACACCAGTTTGTTTATTTTGCATATATCTATTCATTACAATTTATTCCTCATAGCAATAGTGGTTGTAAAGACTTTATAAATACGCTTATCAGCAGCTGAGTTCACAGTATAAAGGTGGCCATTAATAGTGTAACTAGGCGTTTTATAAACGACGGACTTATCTTCACTAGCGAGGACTAAAAAAACACGCGTACTCACAACTTTCACCCAGTTTGCACTAGCGACTTGATCAGCACGTAAATATTGATTGGGGGAGTTATCACTATCAGTGTCTACACCATATAATACATACATACGTTCTACATTGGAAATCAGTGGGGTAGCGGCTGAAGTAACGTCTTTCGTTGGGTCCGTTAAGTTTTTTCTTTTTGCTTTGCAATATAGTACGGGGCTGTTCGTTGCATTATCAAATGCCACATAAAAAAACAAAGAGACAACAATATTTTGCAGTGCAGGATCTTCCCCTACAGTGAGGTGAATATTTTTTGTACAAGGCGAAGCATCAAATGGAGATGCACCTACGGGTAAATCTTCTGTATCATTCAGTTGATAGCGAAAAACAAGGTAATTAATATTAAAAGTATCTCCTGAAAAACCAGTACTGTTAAAGCTACCTTTAATAAACTCTCCTAGTGCTAACGTAACTCCTGAGCCTAATACATCAGCATCATTGGTAAAAAGATCTCCAGCTTGTCCGCCAACTGCTTGTCTATTTCTTAAAAAACCGGCTCTGCGCAGTTCTTTCGCCAAAATAAGCTGTGCATAGCGACCATCCTCTACCAAGTAACTTAATGTTTTTTGTTTTCTAAAAGCATTCCCACTATCAATAAATACCTTACCTATCGCTGCAATTAAAATGCTACTTAATAATAAAGTAATCATTAACTCAATTAACGTAAATCCTAAATAACGATATTTCATAGCCTGACATCCAGAGAATATGAGGCATTTGCTAATATATTTTGCATATCTTGATTCACCCGAGCCCATGAGATAGTAAGCCGCAAAACATCCAATGTAGTCCCACTTGTTATTGGGTCATCAACAACTGTTATGGTTGCGGTGCCATTATTAAGTAACGCTTCTATATCTTTACGCCCACGATAAATATCATATTTAGCCATCTCCGTTGTAGTACATGCCCCTGGCACAACTAAGTTATTAGCCAGTGCACCCACAGGATCATAAGTACTACAAAATTTATAAGTTCCCGTAATATTTCCCGACGCATCATTTTGTGTAATTGTATTAACAGTGTTATTCGTTATTGCAGCCTGCCAAACACTCGCATTTGCTCTAATTCGGTCACTTATATCATAGGCTAAGAAAATAGCTTGTGTACGCAAATAAGCATCTTGATTATCCATCAGTGCCCGTGTTTGTAAATTAAGCACACCAAGTATGCCAATCCCCAAAATTAGCACAGAGACTAAAACTTCAATTAAAGTAAACCCCTCATTTGCCTTTGCTTGTATTCGCATAAGTTACACCTTTGCCTTTCAGTTTTATAGATTTTATTTCAGTTCCAATATATTTTATCTACAAAAAAAACTCTGCTAACCAGTAACCATTTCCTGACATTAATAATAGAAAACAACCTACACATCACTTACCAGTCTAGACTAATTTAGCAAGCTTAGGGGGTTAGTAATAAATAATGTCCCCCAGATCTCTCGCAGAATTTTTATTATAACTTATAAAACCACGTCCTATGGGCGTGGCTGTGCCGTTGAAATAACAATGAGTCGATTTGAAACGTTAGCCATATCATTTGGCATTGCCAGTCATATTGTTTGGGTTCCAAAAATATCGTTATCGTGTATTGAGGGGGCGTATAAAAGAAGAGGTTCGAAAGACTCTTAAATTTAGTCAGAACGGTTAGGGTGTCAAATAGTAGAATTAAATATTCAGGAAGATCATATTCACTTGTTAATAAAGGTCCCTCCAAAAATTGCTATATCAGTATTGATGGGCACATTAAAGGGGAAAACTACGATGAGGGTTTTAATAAGCTTCCAGAGTTAAAACAACGTCCTTATTGGGGAAATCACTTTTGGGCAGAAAGTTATTGTGTCGATACCGTAGGTTTAGATTCAGAGATGATTCAAAAATACGTTAAGTATCAAGATAAACATTGAAATATTAACATTAGTGTCTCACCTCATAAGTTTGCCTCCTTTTTTGGGGTTATTGCAATTCCATGTCCTTTGGACATGGTTATTGAACGTTTTAATAAGGTATTTCGACAGCCTGGAATCAACCTAATTTAATACTGCGCCCATCCCCTCCACAAGCTATATCAACCCCCTGCCTAATAAACAATTGTTGATATACCATTATTTCTGCTGGTGGAACTTGGGTTGCCGCTAGTAAAACAGCACCATTAACGGCTTTAGCGGTTAGTCCTGTAGGTGGAGGGACAATAGCTTCTTTATTAGGTGATATATTATCACCACTCCAAAAGGCTGCTATGGCGGCCCACCCAGCGGCTGTTTTAAATTCAGTGGCTTCGGCTGCCGGTTGAGTTAACTGACAGTTTTCTGGGGTCGGTTTATATACCCACGCTTCTGCACGTTCTATTGCTTTAATATCAAGTGCAGATGGTTTGTCCGTTAAAACAGTTCTTGCACATAAACAAGCCCACCAGGTACTTTCCCTTTTTGATAACCCTGCCGCTAAAAACTTTATTGCATCAACAAATAATTTTTTTTCAATTAACTTTTGAATATATTGGGCTGGTGTTATCTCTAGTGTTAACAAAACATTTGCATCACTTGATAGTTCAAGGTCTTTAGTAATCAGCGTGGCTTCAGGCTGTTTTATCTTAATAAAATTCAACTCAGTCATTTTTGTCTCTTTATTCAACTTAATAATATAAAAGTTAAAATCTAATTAATCATCGTTATGCCACCTTTCAGAGTCAATATTCCATCACCTTTCACTGTTGTCATTGGACTTTTCATTTCAGCCATTGTAGAACCTTCAACTTTAACCATTATGCCTTTAATAGTGATGCCAGACTGATCAATTTTAATACTATTAGAACCTACCTTCATTTCTATCGACTGCATTGCCTCTAGCGTATCCTTACCCAACTTAATGTTAGT
>JAJRUF010000192.1 GCA_024277935.1 Gammaproteobacteria bacterium | reverse complement strand
TGAATAATCAGCTTTTGTTTTCAAAACTATCTGCGCGGCTAGATATTTTTTCATGGCAGGGTGCGCTTTATTTTATCTTGCTGTATAGCGTTATAGTGACTGTTTTAGTCCTGATTCAGTCTTTGTTTGGGCGTGGTTTGTGGCTTAAAATTATCATGGTCTTCCTTCTTATATCATCAGCAATCCTGTCTTATTTTAGCCAGCAATTAGGAGTGATATTCGATGTTGATATGCTGAGAAATATTGTTGAAACCGTTAAAGATAACAATCAGCAAGAAGCCCTTGAACTGGTATCCCCCCCATTGATTAAGCATGTTTTGTTGTATGGTGGTTTGCCTGCGTTATTGGTTTTAGCAATAAAAATCACGCGCAAAACTTTTTTTAAAGATGCTGTATGGAAGTTAGTGACAATTTTTAGCTTATTCGTGGTGATAGCGGGTATTTCATTTATCAACTTTAAATTCACAACTTACTTTTCTCGCGAAAACCGTGATTTGCGTGTGTATATCACGCCCTTGTACGCCATTGATTCAATAAAAGGTTTTATACGTCAGGAGCTTGATAAAAACAAAGCACCACTAAAAATTGTGGGTGATGATGCTATTCAAAAAACACAGGGCATTAATAAAAGAATTGGCATTATGGTCGTTGGTGAAACCGCAAGATGGGATCATTTCTCACTGAATGGCTATTCACGTAATACGAATCCTGAGCTTAAACAAACTAATATTATTAATTATCGTTTAGCACAAGCTTGCGGAACATCAACTGCTTATTCAGTCCCCTGTATGTTTTCATTTTTGGCTAAAGATGATTATTCGCCCAGCAAGGCAGCAAGGCAAACCAATGTATTAGACTCTTTAAAGAAGGCAGGGATAAAAGTCTATTGGATAGACAATAACTCAAGCTGTAAAGGCGTGTGTGAGCGCATAGGTCAGCTTGATATTCGACAGAAGCCTGATCCAGATTCTGCGTTTTATGTTGATGGTGAATTGTTTGATGAGGAGCTTATTGTTCAAGTGGATAAGCTTTTAGCGCAAGATGATAGCACCTCGGATGTGCTAATCGTTTTGCATACAATGGGCAGTCATGGGCCCAAATACTACAGACGTTATCCTGATAAATTCTCACAGTTTGAACCTGCCTGCAAAAAAGCAACACCACAAGAATGTACTGATAAAGAAATTATCAATGCTTATGACAATACGATTTTATATACAGATTATGTGTTAAAGCAGTTAATCAGCTACCTTAAAACCAAACAGGCTGAGCGAGATACCTTTTTAATCTATGCCTCTGATCACGGTGAATCATTGGGCGAAAATGGTGTCTACCTGCATGGTTTGCCCTACTTTTTAGCGCCAGAAGCACAAACTCATGTGCCCATGTTGAGCTGGTTCTCTGAAAGTTATATTAAAAATGAAAAACTTGATATCGCAAAAATGAAAGCCCTGCAAGATAAAGAGGTTTCTCATGATTATCTATCACATACCATGCTAAAAGCGTTTGATATAAAGACATCTGTTTATCAGCCAAACCTTGATTTGATTAAAAAATAAACTGAGATAAGCCATGAAAAAAATCCTTCAATTCTCACTGATTTTATTATTTATAACGTCCCCTATTGTAAATGCTAAGAATAACCAGAGTACTTTTAGTTTCCCGTCAAAAGATGGTTTGCAGATTACCGTGGATAGCTATATCACAAAAGCAGACAAGCGCCCCTTAATTGTGCTTTTTCATCAAGCTGGCTGGAGTAGGGGAGAGTACAAAGAAATAGCGCCTAAATTAAATAAACTAGGGTTTAATGCGATAGCAGTCGATTTGCGCGCAGGGAATAAAGTCAACAGCGTTGTTAATGAAACAGCCAAACGTGCCAAAAAAGCCAGAAAAGGTGTGACCTATGTTGATGCCTTGCAAGATGTTGAAGCCGCGTTAGCCTATGCACGTACCTTAGTGAGTGATAAAACTAAAGTCATCGCGTGGGGTAGCTCATATTCAGCCGCATTAGTTTTAAAAGTTGCAGGTGATCACCCTGAACTTGCCAATGCCGTCTTAGCCTTTTCGCCAGGAGAATACTTTAAACGCATGGGTAAGCCCGCTGACTGGATTAAGAAGTCAGCCAAATTATATACGCGCCCCGTGTTTATCACCTCAGCAAAATCTGAAGCAAAACGCTGGAAACCAATATTTAACGCCATAAAAAGCAAAAAGAAAATTGCCTTCATACCTCGCTCCAATGGAAATCATGGATCACGCGCACTCTGGAAAAGAAATCGAGGACACGAGGAATACTGGAAAGCCGTCACCCGTTTCCTTAAAGATTTAAAATAAAGTAAAATCTCGCCACTAAAAAAGTATTAAAAACATAGGGGGGTGGGGTGCTCAAGAACAGGGTTTAATTCGTCCCCAATGCAACCATATAAAAAAGCCCAAATAAAAAGAAAAAGCGTCCTGTCATTGGGGTTAAGGCAGTTCTATCGGGTGCATCCAGATAACGCTTGATAGGTATCAATAACGGCAGTGGTAATAATATCCAAAAAGGCTGTTTTAGCGCGCCATAATAAAAGAGAATAGTTGCCAACAGATAACTCAGTGCAATTAAGAACCAGTATAAATGAACAGCGTTTGCATAGCCGATACGCACGGTTAAGGTTTTTATGCTTTTATCTTTATCCGTCTCCCAATCGCGTAGTTCATTGCTTAACAGCAATAATGAAATGAGTAAGCTAATGGGGATGGAATGCATCAATGCGGTTGTGGAAAAGTGTCCACTCATGGCGAGGTAAGCACCTTGTACCATAAAAATCCCCATCAATAAAAACACCTGAATCATGGCTAAGCCACGGTTTTTAAAATTTAAAGGGCCGATGTTATAGCTCAGGGATGCCAGCCCCGAAAGCAGGATAAGGATGAATAACGCCTTGCCCTGTATCGAAATTAAATAAATGCCAATAATGCTCGCCAAAATAAAGCAGATAATCCCTGCCTTTGTATTATTATTGATCATGCGCTTGATAGCTGTATGGTTTGCATGATCTTTTGGGATTAGTGGTAAGTCCTCAATGTCATTAATCAGGTTGATTCCAGCCTGCGCTAAAATCCCACCAAGCATAACTAAGCTTGCTAATAAGGGGTTGTTAAAACCATCATTTGACGCAATAAGAATACCTAAGCCACAAGAAATAACGGCTACGACCAAAGAAAACGGGCGTAGTGATTTTAAGAATTTATATTGCTGGAGCGGTTTCATGTCGGCTTATTTTAACAAAAATCAAGATTGGTATTAACATTAATAAACCATAGATGACAGGAACGATTGACATAGTAGGATTATTAAGCACTCCCTGAGTAACAATAAGCGCCATGCCGCCATTTTGCATACCTATTTCAATCGCCAGTGTTTTTATTTGTTGAGAATTGAGTTTGCCTAATTTGGCAATATAAAAACCAATGAGCATTGCCAGTATGATCATAATCATAACGATTAAGCCGACCTGACTTAAAAACTCTGGCATTTTATTCCATTGCGTGATGATCATAGAAGCAATTACGGCGAAAAAAAGCACCACTGAAATACGATGAATATAAGGTTGTATTTTATCTGCCCAAGCTGATTTAAAAAACCGCAAGCTCATACCAATCACCACAGGTAATATTGTGACGATAAATAATCGCTTCATGGTTAAACCGATGGGAATAATAATTTTATCACTTTCGCCCAATTGCATATTAATCGCCATTTCGGTAAGCAAAGGAATGCTAAAAGGTGTGATAAAACTAGCAACAGTGGTTAATGCGATAGATAAGGCAACATCGCCTTTCGCCATATAAGAAAATAAATTACTGGTCGTTCCGCCAGGGCTAAAACTCAATATCAGCAAGCCCACCGCTAGTAATGGTGGTAACTTAAATATCTGCAACAAAGCAAGTGCCAATAAAGGCAAAAG
>JAJRUF010000191.1 GCA_024277935.1 Gammaproteobacteria bacterium | reverse complement strand
TATTGGATCATTGCTTGCGCCAATCCTAATGCAGCGAGGGCATGAAGTTGTTGGGATAGATACAGGATATTACCGTGATGGATGGTTGTACAGCAGGCAGGCTGATACTCCTTTGCAGGCGATGACGATAAATAAGGATTTACGCAATATCAATAAGGAAGATTTAGAAGGATTTGATGCGGTTGTACATCTGGCTGAACTTTCTAATGACCCATTAGGGCAGAATAAGCCTGAAATTACACATAAAATAAATCATCAAGGAAGTGTCAATATAGCAAAATTCTGTAAAGAAGTTGGTGTGCGTAGATTCGTATATACATCTTCATGTAGTGTCTACGGAGCGGGTACCAGTAATTTTCTAGATGAGTCTTCAGCTACAAACCCACAGACGGCTTATGCAGAATGTAAAGTGAATGTTGAAAAAGATCTTTCAGCTTTAGCTGATGATGGGTTTAGCCCTGTGTATTTGCGTAACGGGACAGCGTATGGCGCTTCTCCGAGAATGAGGTTCGATATTGTTTTAAATGATCTGTCTGCGTTAGCGTGGACTGAAAAAAACATTGCGATGTTGAGTGATGGGCTTCCCTGGAGGCCGCTGGTTCATGTTCTGGATATCTGTAAAGCTATTTATTGCTCTCTGGAGGCTCCTGCAGATAGTGTTCATAATCAGATTTTTAATGTGGGTGACAGCACTGCTAATTATCAGATAAAAGAAATAGCGGAGATAGTCGGTAACGAATTTCCAGGATGTAAAGTAACCTTTGGCGACAGCACTGGAGATAATCGGAGCTATCGGGTTAACTTTGACAAGATTACAAATACTCTTCCGGGTTTTAGCTGTGACTGGAATGCGGAAAAAGGCGCAGAGCAACTACATAGCGTATTTAAGCAAATTGATATGAGTGTTGATACATTTAAAGCAAAACCGTTTACCCGGCTAAAACAGCTGCAATACCTGATAGATACAAATCAAATTGACGATGAGTTTTTCTGGAAGTTTTGATTTTTTATTCATGGCGTTAGTAATTCTTATGCGGCGGGTCGTCGACAATGTTTTGTTCAGGAGAGGCTAGTGCGGTTTGTTGAGACAATATTGCCAGGTGCGTTTATTGTGGAAATTGACAAGCTGGTCGATGAACGAGGTTTTTTTGCCAGGACATGGTGTTCGCGAGAGTTTTCTGAGCATGGATTACCTTCAGATATAAAACAAACCAGTACCTCCTTTAATGCAGTCAAAGGAACATTGCGGGGCATGCATTTTTCATCTCCACCCTGTAAAGAGGGAAAGCTGGTTAGATGTACATCAGGTAGAATACTGGATATTATCATTGATATACGCCCCGATTCTCCGGCCTTTCTTCAGCATATCAAGGTTGAGCTGTCTGCCGAATTGCGAAATGCACTTTATGTTCCTCCAGGGTTTGCTCATGGTTATCAAACTCTGGAAAGCAATACCGAAATCTATTACATGATGACTGAAGAGTATAAACCTGGTCATGCTGATGGCTTCCGTTGGGATGATCCGGTTTTTGCTATCGAATGGCCTGAAGAAGAGAAGGTGATACTTGATAGAGATAATAGTTATCTGGATTTCGATGAATCTAAAGTTCGCGGTTTTTTTGGTTATTACGGATAAAGTTAGAGAAGTGTGAGGTTATGGCTTTTGAGCAAACATTGCTGGATGAGGATTTTTCTAACATAGGGCAGAAGCTCTATGCGTTTGCTGAGCTAATGTACCCCGTCTGTCGTAGTATCACTGGCCAGGGTGTTCGTGATACGCTGGAAATGGTGAGAGAAAAAATACCTTTAACTATTAATCAGGTGCCCACGGGCACACAGGTCTTTGACTGGGAAGTGCCCAGAGAGTGGAATATAAAAGATGCTTACATAAAAAACAGCAAAGGCGAAAAGGTTGTCGATTTTAAAAATAATAATCTGCACATTGTTAGCTATAGTACGCCGATAGATGTGACGATGACATTAAGTGAATTAAAAAAACATCTGCATACCATCGAAAAGCAACCTGACTGCATACCTTACCGGACTTCGTATTACAGCGAAAGCTGGGGGTTCTGTCTGTCATATAACCAGTTTAAGACTTTGCCTGAAGATGATTATCAGGTCTTTATCGATTCATCGCTAGAGGAAGGCGTTTTGAATTACGGTGAGTATTATATTGCTGGCGAAAGCAAGGAAGAGATTTTATTTTATACGCATATTTGTCATCCATCGTTATGCAATGATAATTTATCTGGGATTTCAACGGTAACCTATCTCGCAAAAATACTAACAGAGCAGGATTTGCATTTTTCCTATCGTTTTATTTTTGCTCCAGGCACCATTGGTGCAATTTCCTGGTTAAGTCTTAACGAGCAAGTTTTGCCCAATATTAAACATGGCCTAATAGTCGCTCTTGTAGGTGATAGCGGCAAATTAAATTATAAACGCAACCGTAATTTATCATCAGAAATTGACAGGGTGGTTTGCAAGGCTTTGGAAGATGGCAACAAGGAGTTCGAAATTCTGGAATTTTCGCCATACGGTTATGATGAGCGCCAATTCTGTTCACCTGGAATAAATCTTGATGTTGGGCGTTTAACCCGAACGCCAAATAACAGTTATCCTGAGTATCATACTTCGGCAGACAATCTTGATTTTATTAAAGCGGAAAAACTGGCAGAATCCTTACAGGCTATTCTGCAGATTGTTAATATTCTTGAAAATAATAAAATTTATATAAATGTATCGCCTCAATGCGAGCCTCAGCTTGGTAAGCGAGGCCTGTATGATAAAACTGGCGGTAAGCAAGGTGTCGAGCAAAACGCTTTTGCCATGTTATGGATACTGAACCAAAGCGATGGCGAGCATTCATTGCTCGATATAGCAATAAGATCGGGTTTGCGTTTTGAGACGATCAGTAATGCCAGTAAAAGTCTGATAAATTGCGGATTATTAAAATTGGTAAATAAAGCCTGATATATAAGGTTGTCTTTGTGTGTTTAACAGTTAAATCAATCGGAAACTAATATGAAAGTTGTGCTGTTTTGTGGTGGCCTTGGTACTCGATTGCGAGAGCATTCAGAAACCATCCCTAAGCCATTGGTTTGCATTGGGCAGCGTCCGCTAATTTGGTATTTGATGAAATACTATGCCCATTATGGTCATAAAGAGTTTATTTTATGTCTTGGATATAAAGGGAATGTTATTAAAGACTATTTTTTGAATTATCAGGAAACGGATTCTAATGATTTTGTTTTATCAGAAGGAGGGGGGAAGATAGAGCTACTGGACGAGGATTTTCCTGACTGGAAAATCACCTTTGCAGATACAGGGCTGAGTTCTAACATTGGGCAGCGGCTGAAAGCTGTGCAAAAGTATATCGGCGATGATGAATATTTTCTTGCAAATTATGGCGATGGGCTTTCAGATGTGGATTTAGATGAGCTTATAAGTCATGCGAAAGAAATGGACTCTGTGGCGTCCTTTGTGGTTGTGAAGCCTCCCCATAGCTTCCATTCTGTAAAATCCCTGGAAAATGGCATGGTTCAGGAGATAAAAGAGGTGAGCGAAGCAGATTATTGGGTAAATGGCGGTTTCTTCGTATTAAAAAACGAAATATTTAATTATATGCAAGAGGGAGAAGAGCTAGTTGAGGAGCCATTTCGAAGACTACTTAAGAAGAATAAATTATATGCTAAAAAATATGAAGGCTTTTGGGTAGCAATGGATACACTTAAGGATAAAAAACGATTAGATAGTATTTACGAATCTGGAAATTCACCCTGGATGATTTGGGATGAGGGTTGAATTTATGAGAAGAAGGAAGATGGGTAGGGATAACTTGGTTTGTATTAATTGGCTAAAGAGATAATGGTGAAACTAAATAAAGATATAAAGAGGTGGTTGATGTTTATTGCTGTCCTCGTCTTCTCTGGAGCCGCGTGGATTGCCAATTTAATTGGTACAAATTCCTCAGTAATTTATCGCCATGAAGTTCTTGGTCGATATTTTGATTTATTTTCTGAAAAAGTTTTCAATGCTTTTAGAGTCAGCTGTAGTTCGAGTAACGGCTGGGAATTTTAAATGCAGGATACTAAAAGCCTTAAGGTCGCTTTTATGTTTTCGGCAATGGGGGAATACTCGACACAAATAATAGCGTTTGTGACGATTTTAATTTTAGCTCGATTATTAACGCCCGATGAAATAGGTGTTTATGCAGTGGCTGGGACTGCGTCGATCTTAGCGTCCGAGTTAAGTAATTTTGGAGTTGTTCAGTTTTTAATTCGTGAAAAGAATATTAACGAAAATAAAATCAGGTCAGTTCTTGGTGTGGCTATTACCGTGTCCTGGGGGCTAGGGTTGTCAATTATTTTATCCGCACCTTATATAGCTGTTTTCTATGATGAACAGGCAATAAAAATAATACTGTGGATATTAAGTATTTCTTTTTTTATTGTGCCTTTTTTCGGCGTTCCTATTGCTTTATGGAAGAGGAAGATGCAGTTTCATCAGGTTGCTGCAATGACTTTTACAGGCCAGATGGTTACTTCTATTAGTGTGGTCACTCTGGTCTTATTTGGTTTTAGTTATTATGGATTGGCGCTTGGCGCGATTATAGGGATAATTTCAAGGCTATTAATTACCATAACTTTCAAACCTCCCGGTACAGTCTGGATACCGAGGTTTACGTTGGTAAGAAGTATGGTTAAATTTGGTTTCTTCACCAGTTTAACAAATATTTTTAGGCGTTTTACCGAGAGCATTCCGGATTTGGTTATTGGTAAAGTGGCGACTATGGCTGATGTTGGTCAATTTTCTCGAGGTTTTGGTGCAATTCTTTTTTTAAATAAAATTATTGTGTCTGCTGTAATGCCGGTCATTTTACCTCATCTGGCAGAGGTTAAGCGATCTGGAAAGTCGGTTTTAGATGCTTATTTACGATCAATGAACCTACTATTAGCTTTTACTTTTCCTGTGTTTGCGGTAGCTGGTGCTGCTTCTTATCCAATGATAATTGCATTATTTGGAGACCAGTGGGACTCTGCGATCTCAATAACATCAATACTGGCTATTTGGGTAATGTTTGTTTCTGTTCATAGTTTTTCAGCATCTGCATTTATTATTTCTGGCGCTGAAAACTTAATGTTTAAGTCCGGCTTGATTGTCACTATTTTTCGTCTGATTTTAGTGCTGTCTGCAGCTCCGCAGGGTATTGAGCTGATAGCGTGGGCTATTGTTGTGTCAGGGGTTTTTGAATTTTGTGTATTGACCCTGATGCTAAAGCAGTGCATTGGGCTAAAGATAAATAAAATGGTTGTTGTTTTGTTGCCAAATTTATTCGTCGCATTTATATGTTGGTTAACAATAATATTGATAGATTATGTTGTTGTTTTTGAAGAAACGAACCCTTTTAAGTCGCTTGCTATTATTGTTACAGTGCTACCAATAGTTTGGCTGCTTTTATTGCGTGTAACAAAGCATGAGGCATGGTATCTGATATGGGGTATTTTAAGGAAGGTTAAGGCTTTAATACGGGTTAAACTAGTTCGAGTTTAAAGGGCAAAGAGAGAGGTGTTTTCCGATGCTGGGCAGATTGGATGTCAGAATCTGATAGTCAAAACACTTGACGGGTTTTTTCCAGAAGTGGCTTTAGACGAGTCTATGATTGGTATTTGGAAACATGGCTTTTAGGTGGTGTTTGTTATATTGATTTAGAGATTTCTCAAAAAGCATGTGCCATGATTTGATATGCCGGGTGACAGTAATTATTGATGTCGTTAGGCTTCTTGAGAGGGCGGCTGACTGTTACATATAGTGAAGCGATTTTAAATGGCTCCTGAAACAGTCTATAGTTTTTTGCCCATAGTTGCCGGTTAATGACTGCTAACTCGACAAAACTCCAGAGCAAACTATAATACACTAAATAAAGTTTATATTAGGGAAGCCTTTTACTTGAGCATTAATATTTTAGGAATATCCGCATTTTACCACGATAGCGCAGCAGCACTGATTGTCGATGGAGAGATTGTTGCTGCGGCACAGGAAGAGCGTTTCACACGGAAAAAACACGATGCAGGTTTCCCGGGCTGTGCTATTAAGTCGTGTCTTGCTGAAGGCGGTATAGATTTAAAAGATGTAGGCTACATCGTTTTCTACGACAAGCCGCTTATAAAGTTCGAGCGCTTATTAGAAACCTACTTGGCCTATGCGCCGAAGGGCTTTCGCTCATTTGTTGCTGCCATGCCGGTGTGGCTGAAAGAAAAACTCTTCCTTAAGGATATGCTGAAAAAGGAACTGGCCGCGCTTGGTAGTATGGATCAGAAAGAACTGCCGCCTATTTTTTTCAATGAGCATCATAAATCACATGCTGCCTCGGCATTTTATGCCAGTCCTTTTGAGAAGGCGGCCGTGCTTTGTCTGGATGGTGTTGGTGAGTGGGCAACCAGTTCGGTATGGCTGGGTGATGGCAAAAATTTAAAGCCGCAATGGGAACTTGATTTTCCACACTCGCTTGGTTTGCTTTACTCAGCATTTACTTACTATACCGGTTTCAGGGTTAATTCGGGCGAGTATAAACTTATGGGGCTGGCCCCCTATGGAGAGCCTAAGTATGTTGATCTCATATTAGATAATCTTGTTGATTTGAAAGAGGACGGCACTTTTCGTTTGGATATGAGTTATTTTAATTACGCAACGGGTCTAACCATGACCAATAAAAAATTCGCTGACTTGTTTGGTGCGCCAGCCTGTAAGCCGGACTCAGCTGTCACGCAGCGAGAAATGGACATAGCTCGTTCTATCCAGGTGGTTACTGAAGAAATTGTTTTGAAAATATGCAATACGGTTCATCAAGAATTGAAAACCGATTACCTTTGCCTTGCGGGTGGTGTTGCGTTGAACTGTGTCGCCAATGGCAGGGTATTACGTGAAGGGCCTTTTAAAGATATCTGGATTCAGCCTGCTGCCGGTGATGCTGGTGGTGCCATTGGTGCTGCGCTAACGACATGGTATGAGTATCTGGAAAAACCGAGGCAGGTTAACGGTGGTGATTTTATGGCAGGTTCATACCTTGGTCCTAAGCATTCAAATGAAAACATTATTAAATATTTGAGTTCAGTTAATGCTGATTATAAACAATTGGACGATGTAAAATTGCTGCCAAAACTTGCTGAGATTCTTGATGCTGATAATGTTGTTGGCTGGTTCCAGGGGCGCATGGAATTTGGTCCGCGTTCATTAGGTGGGCGTTCTATTATTGGTGATGCGCGCAGTAAAAAAATGCAGTCGACGATGAACTTGAAAATTAAATACCGTGAATCTTTTCGGCCTTTTGCGCCCGCTGTCAAGGCGGAGCATGTCTCTGAGTGGTTCGATATTGATCGTCACAGTCCATACATGTTGCTGGTCGCGCCAGTTAAGGAAGATAAGCGAATTGAAATGAGTGCGGAGCAGGAGCGGCTTTTTGGTATAGACAAGCTAAATATACCAAGGTCGGAAATACCGGCGGTAACGCATGTTGACTATTCGGCGCGCGTACAGACCGTGCATGAAGAAACTAATCCGCGATTTTATAAGTTGCTGGATGAATTTAACAAGCGTACCGATTGCCCAGTGCTGGTAAATACTTCCTTTAATGTGCGTGGTGAACCTATTGTGTGTACGCCGGAGGATGCTTACCGTTGTTTCATGCGTACAGAAATGGATTATCTGGTTCTGGAAAATGTATTAATTGCAAAAGTTGATCAGCCTGAGTGGAAGGAAGGGTTTGACTGGCGCGATGAGTTTGCGCTGGATTAGATGATGATGGATGTTCCTGGCTTAGATAACAAGGGTTTGCGTAAATTCGGTTTTACTACCGGTGTCATTATTGTGGTTTTGTTTGCCCTCTTTTTTCCATGGGTTTTTGATATAGCGGTCATGCCGATGTGGCCCTGGATAATTGCGGGCTTGCTCTGGGTGCCGGCATTGCTTGCGCCTGCAGTGTTGCGCCCGGTATATACAATATGGATGAAAATTGGCCATGGCATCGGCTGGGTTAATACACGCATTATTCTCGGTGTATTGTTTTATGTGCTGGTATTGCCAATGGGTTGGATGATGCGCCTGTTTGGCAGTGACCCGATGGTGAGGAAGCGGGATAAATTTGCCTCAAGCTATAGAATAGAAAGTGTAAGTGAAGCAAAAGATCGATTGGAGAAACCGTACTAATGTTGGATTTGTTAAAAGATTTGTGGGGCTTTATGCAAGCCCGAAAGAAATTCTGGCTGGCTCCTATAATTGTAATGCTGCTTCTTTTGGGTGCTCTGATAGTGCTATCACAGGGTTCAGCAGTAGCGCCATTTATTTATACTCTGTTTTAATTTTGTTTTTTGTAGGGTGATCAGTGTTTTCTTGTGCTTACGGTTTTTGAGGATATTGCATCCGCGTATATTTGATCCCTATTTGTGGCTGCCCCTTAATGTGAGCGCTTTCATGTCTTTACTCTCTATGAACGACTGCCTTCAAAGAGGCGTTAGGATGATCAGGTTTGATGAAGGCTGGTTTTAAACTCTTAAAATTATCCTTTATATACTATTGCAAATTACATTGCTGCTTAAGCGGCAATATACTCCCGAATATCAGCTAATAATGCACATACCCTGCGTGCATTATTATTGGCCAATGTCGCGGCAGTCCGATTTTGATCTTGCCGCTCGACAAGCTGAGCAAGCAAGAAGTGAAGGGGGAATATTTAGGGTGTTTTGGTTTGACTATGGTTAGAAAGGGTGTTTATACTTCCCATTTCTTTGCAATATGAAGCTACCTAACATTAAACGGATAATTATTGGCGCAGTATTTTTACTTGCTATTAGCATGGGCGCGGCAACGTTCCTTGTTCCTGAAATATCCTGGCGTACTTCAATTGTGGGTATAAAATTGACTGGTGATCTACCGGATTTGGAGTGGCGTGACCTCCTGCGCATGATAAGACCCGGTAGTGGTTATTATCTTGAGCCCATAATCAAAACCAGGAACCCTTTTAGCGTAATTGCTAATCCCTATACTTCAGTTTCAGATGCAAAGGAAGGCAAGAATATATTCGAACGTCTTTGTTCTAAATGTCATGGTAGTGATGGCGCAGGTGTGTCAGGTCCGAGTCTTGTCGATAATAAGACGGCGCATGGGGATAGTGACTGGTCTTTATATCAGGCAATAACAAAGGGAATAGCCGGAACTGCAATGCAGAGTCAGGGACTTTCTGAGAAGGAGGCCTGGCAGGTGATTTCCTATATTCGTGCTTTAGAAAATGAACTTGGTTCTGAGCACGGTGTTAATGTTAAAGAAAATGTTGGGGTAGGTGCGGCTGCAAAAAGCCTGGTTAATTTTAGTAGGCTTAAAAACGCATTCGATGAGCCAGAAAACTGGATGTCTTATTCGGGGTCTTATAATGGGCATCGTCATAGTCCGCTCAGGCAGATCAATAAAGAAAATATCACTAAGCTCCGCCTTGAATGGGCGTATCAGATGAAAACTGAATACATGCCCGTTGAAACAACCCCTGTGGTTGTTGATGGTATTATGTATGCAACTGAGCCTCCTAATAAAATTTTGGCATTAGATGCAGGTACCGGGCAGTTACTATGGTCATACAACCACACGTTACCAAAGAAGTTGAGTTTGTGCTGTGGTAGCATTAATCGCGGAGTGGCTGTATTGGATGACAAGGTTTTTATTGGGACATTAGATGCAAATCTTGTGGCTCTTGATAAGGCCACGGGTAAGAAGCTCTGGGATGTCAGCGTGGGAGATTCCGGTGCTGGTTATAGTATCACATCGGCTCCCCTCGCCATTGATGGTAAAATTATCGTTGGTGTTGCAGGAGGTGAGCATGGGATTCGAGGTTTTCTTGATGCTTATGATTCAATGTCAGGAAAAAGAATATGGCGCTCTTATACTATTCCTGCAACAGGTGAGCCCGGTAATAAGACCTGGAGTGGGCGATCATGGGAAACTGGTGGTGGGCCCACATGGGTGGTTGGTTCTTACGACCCAGAATTAAATTTAATTTATTGGGGGACAGGAAATCCATCGCCAGATTTTCTTGGAGATGTAAGAGAAGGCGATAATCTTTATACATGTAGCGTTATTGCAATTGATGCCGATACGGGCAAGTTAAAATGG
>JAJRUF010000190.1 GCA_024277935.1 Gammaproteobacteria bacterium | reverse complement strand
TCAATTTTACAAGCGGCAAAAAGAAAAGCGAGAGGATATAAAATTCAGCATTTCAAAACAATTGCCTATTTACTGACGGGTAAATTAGATTTTTCTAAAATAAATTCAAATTGCTTACCCACTTGATTTTCAAAAGAGCCGCATTATTTAGCTTTAAAAGCATATAAACAACTAATTGATAAGTTGATAGAGCGAGTGAATATTTATCAGCCTGCCGAATTTAATGCACTTAAAATAGAAGAAAGGGCAATTTTAGATGCCTATTTAAAGCAGTTTTCTTCAGTACAAGATTTTTTAGGCGCTAAGATTTTTTCATTATTACTGGATGTTTCTGGTATAGGGTCTGGAAAAATGAGTGAAGTTTTGTATGCAATAGAAAAAGAAGAAATTATAGATAGCTTAGATAATTGAGTTGAGTTAAGTTAAGGGAAATAAGACATGACCTAGAACATGATTACCCTGAAAATATAACCGATGCACTAAAAGATTTAAAGTTTTGTATTGATAGCTTTACTAAAATAGAAAGTTACTACTTAAATGCATTAAAATTTGCCAGGAAATATGTTCATGCGCTTAGCTAACCGGTTAAAACAGCAGATTAAGAACGGAATATTAAATAGCTTTGGTTGTGTTGATATTTATCTGTTTGGCAGTCGAATAGATGATTCTAAAAAAGGTGGAGATATTGATATAGCTGTTGATATTGAGATTTCTCCTGAACAGTTCAAAAAGTATAAAATACGGTTTATCAGTTTTTTATTAAAAGCTGGATATGATTTAAAAATAGATGTTGTGCCTTATAATAGTACTGATAAATTACTGAGAGATGAGGTTCATAAAACGGTATTAAAAATTAATTAAAGTTTTTAGAAAGAAGGTAGAGCCTACCTTTTTGATAGTCGAGATAAAATGTCTCTGTCCCTTTTTCTTTCCTAAGGCATCTTGCCTTGAATTTATTTCCCCCGTTCACTTCGGTCCTAAAGTGGCAACTGGTTATCTAATTGAAGCCCCACGGCTTTCCGAGCCTGCTTTTCAGCGGAGGTGGCAAAGTGCTTTGATTTAAAAATAAGGCATATGCTCTATGAGTGTTATGGCATGGGTGTTGCATTAAATAACACGATCATGGTAGCTGTTAACTTAATCCGCCAAAAAGCACTGATTATGATTGATAAAGATATCGTGAAAATCAATTAAATTACTTATTTATGGAGCATTAATAAATGAATAATTTACCCAATCTAAGGTTGCTTATTTCCCCTTTTTTATTTGACATTTCCTTGACGGCTCATGCATTAACTACGGAACCTTATTTACCCGTGGAGCATTTTCTATAACGGGGACAATGGGGAGTACTATATATGGCACTTGTCAGTCATTTTTGGTCAGGAAAACATCACAGAACGGTTAAAGGAATCAACCTTGTCACTTTGTATTACATAGACATTCAAGGAAAACACCAACCTCTTAATTTCCGAGTGGTCGACAAGGCGGAAGGAAAGACAAAAAACGACTATTTTCAAGATATGCTAACCGAAGTATTAGCTTGGGGACTTGAGCCTGCTTTTGTAACAGGAGATAGCTGGTACAGTTGTGTGAGTAATCTTAAATTGATAAAAAACCATCAGATAGGATTACTCTTTGCACTAGAAAGTAACCGCTTAGTCTCCGTTGAAAAAGGTTCGTGGGCTCAAGTTAAGCAATTAGAAACTCCAGAAGATGGCTTGATGGTTTTGCTCAAAAATTTTGGGTATGTAAAATTATTTCGGACGACTTTGAAAGACCAGATTAGCCATTATATAAGCTCACTACCTGGTGAAGAAAAAACATCTGCTTTTAATAATAAAGCCTTTATTTAACAACATAATAGGCGTTGGCAGATTGATCAATATCATCGAGCAATAAAGCAGGTGTGTAATATTGAACGGTTCCAGGTTCGTAGTAAAGGAGCGATAAATAATCATATTTTTTCTGCAATTTGTGGATTTGTTCAATAACAAAAATTGAGCTTTGCAGAAGTGATTAATAATTGCTATAGCGTACAGCGGAATTTATTCAAAGATGTCATTGCTTCGTTTCTCGGAACATTTATGCCAAATATGAATCATTTAAACCCAGAATTTCAACCTGTCGTCAATGCGTAACTTCTACAATTGTAACTTTGCTAGTCGAGCTGAAACAGCAACGCGTAAAGCCTGTTATATTCAGCATGCAGGGTAATTAAAAGTAAATGGTTATTTTGCAGCACATAGCATACGTATTAACCAAGGAATTATTAGTGGTGAAGGAACTATTGAAGGTATAGAAAACAGCCCTTTATTCGAAAAAGTCTCTTTATATCCTGGATACCCCATAGGCAGACTATCAATAACTCCGAAGCAGTTTTACAGTGAATATTTTAATCAATTTTTTGATGGGTATTTTTTATGTATTGGTTGCTCAACAGATATTGAGTTAGCAGGAGCAACACGGTATGATCATTTACATATTAATGGAGAGCTATATTTAAATCATTGGAATCTTAATGTGATTCTACGCGAAGGTTATATTGCCCAACAAGGAGATAGTTTTGAAATAGTAAGTGCTAATTTAATTACATTTTTTGGACTAGATCCCCCCCTTATAATTTACCTAAACTACCCACAGGGTTAAGCTGGGATGTTAATAATGATGGGGCTGTTATTACTTTAACCGTTAATTAACTAAGTAGGATACTTCATGTTTCGGAGCTTATTTTGGTGATGGGTAAAATCTGTTGATAAGGCTATTTTAACAATTTATCCATTTTTTGGGCGCAGGCTAAAGCCTGCGCCCAAAAAATCTGTTATTAATGAGAATGAATTTGTTAAAACTACAGATTTAACCCACTACCAAATTAAGCTGTAGTTTGTATATAACCATGTTTATTTAAACTACTACCAACCTTCCCCTGCTGATCCATCCATAGATAGGACAAGCCGAGCCCCTTAAGCCAACGCTTACCTTTAGTTTCTTTTAACATTGATATAGTTGTTATACTTCCTGCAATAACACACTGCTCTGCAATAACAGTAATAGAAGATAAGCCCCTTACTGGCCAGCCTGTTTTTGGATTCAGTACATGACTATACCTTTTCCCATTAAGAATAATACACTTTTCATAATCTCCACTACTGGCAACAGCTCCACGAGACACATTTATACTGGACATTAATTCACCTGGCTTTTGAGGGTGGCGAATACCAACTGACCATGGTCTGCCATCAGCATGAGGACCAATAACTTTAATATCCCCACCCAGATCTATTAATCCATGTTGAAGGCCGTGTTGCTGACAAATAGTAGCAGCTCTATCAACTGCATATTCTTTACCAATACCTCCAAAATCCAGCTGCATTCCTTTTACTGAAAAACTTAGTGAGGTACCTATAATACTGAGTTTATTCCACCCTATCTTTGGCAAAATTCCTTTAATTTCTTTATTCTTTGGGATTTTACCCGTTTTAAAATCCCAAACTTCTCTTAAAACACCTGATGTTATGTCAAATAGCCCGTCACTTTGTTGATAGCAAGTATCAGCATATTTAAGTAATGCTAATGTTTCTTCATCAATTTGAATTGATCCTGCACTCTCTGCAATATTATTAATTGCAGTTAAAACACTATCATTTCTATAGCGTGAATATTTTTGTTCAATTCGACGGACATCACTCACAACTAAATCAGCAATATTTTGAGCGTTGGGTTTATTATTGGCATATAACTGTATATTACAAGTTGAACCCATTGCTTGAAAAGGAAATTGATAAAGAGAGAGAGGCATGTATTGGTTAGACTTAAATTCGTATAATATGCTTATAGCCTCTGCATTATAACAGCTAAAAGACTGTCCAAGAACTAACATTTAAGATCGCCTCTCTATATAAAAAGTCAGCTTCTATAGTTGATTTTATTTATCCTCACCCTCTCTCTAAGTGCATAAGGAGGAGGTTTAATCCTAAGGAGCTAACAGACTATCAAAGGCTTTTAACGGTGTTGAACGTCCAGACGCACCCACGGCATTGATTGTTATGAACTCATCCTCAGCTAAATCACTAGCAGCTGCAATTGGGTTTCCATTGACTACTGAAAATTCGTCTCCTACATGGCCGTGGGGAATCTTGATTTCTGGGTGGTCAAAGGGTGCTTTTTCATATTTGACTCGTTCGTCAGTTAAGGTCTTTAAAAAAGCAATCAAGTCGGCACGGTTTTGTGCAGCAGCCGTATCAGATGTTAAAAGCGCCAGTGGAAATACTTTCACTGACTGCTTAGCTGGAGGGTTAAAATTTCCACCTCGGGCATAAAACTCAATAACTTGTTCCAGTGATGCCAAGCCACCATTATGCATATAGGGACCTGTTAGCTCAATATTTCGTAAAGAAGGTATTTTGAACGCACCGTTTACAGCCGTAGTTAGCTTTAAACTATTAGGCTTATTTAATTCAGCCAAGGCCGTAGAGGGAGAGGGTAAAAATGCACTGTTTACTTGTAAATAGCAGTCAATTGTATTTTGAGGCTGAGGGATTAAATCATCGGCAGCGGTAAAAAATTTGGTGATAGGGAATGGAAAAGTTACATTGACAGCAAATGCTTCCTGGAAATCACATGAGCGGACATTAAAAACATCAGCGTCAACAACTGCAGTATTGTTACCGGTGAGGTGTTGTATATATTGTAATGAAAATGATAAAGGATTGCCGAAAGGATCTGTGCCTCCAACACCTATATCAGAAGTGGTTTCGGTAACTCCAGTTGAAGCAAAACCACTGTCGAACATGGCTACTGAACGCGCTGTTAAAATACGGTTTACAACATTGCTGCTTGTACTGATGGAGCTGGAAGCATCACCAAAAGCTTCAGGGTGTGTCTTTGCAATAGCCGCATTTGCAGCAATTGATGTAGCGGTAAAATTAGGACCAATATGGCAAAGGGCGCACTGATTCAGCCGGAACTGTTCTAAGCCATTCATTTCTGATGCAGTTAATTGAGTTGGCATTCCTGTTTCATCGCGTGCACTTAGGTCAAAACGTGATTGATCAGAAATTAAGGTACTTTCGTATAACTGAATAGCCAAACCAAAAAACATTGAAAAATTAGCTTCCATCTGAGTATAAGGAAGTTGGTTGGGAGCTGAGCCAAAAGGGCCGCGACGACGATAAGACCAATATTTTCTATTGAAAGCAGCGCGGATTAACGCACCATACGTTGTATTTAACCCAGGCTGTATATCACCTGCTGAGCTATTGCTTAAGCTACCTAAAACACTGTCTTGAAAATCTACTTTCTGCTGCTGTAATGGTGTTTTTTGTAATAACTTCCTGCCTAGAGCAGGAAAAACTCGACCCGCACAACTCATTTCTGTGCTGTTAAGGGGCGGCGCAAGTGCTTGTGATGCTAAGGATGAATTAATTAAGTGTAATGATTTTTTAATAACTCTACGGCCATTGATTTTAACCCAGATACCCGCATTTGTATCACGATCACCCCAAGGGCTACTTCCATTAAAAATATTGTTTGCTCGGCCATCCCAAAAATTACGATAATTAAAGACCGCGTTAATAACTGTTGGAGTGTTTCTAGGTTGCACTCGACGAGTGCCTGTACTACCAACATGAAATACTGGATCAGCGTTTCTTAGACAATCATCCACATTGCTACCGTAAAGATCTATACCCTTAAATTGACCGCCGAATGAGCCAGCAGATGAAACCACATCATCACTGTTATGAATGGTGGGAGAGTTAGGGTCCAGTGGTTGCTGGAGTTGGTAAAAAGGGAAGTCTGATTTTTTTAAAATATGGTTGGCATTAATTAAGTCGCCTGAAGTGGAATTATCAAATAACTGTGCTTGAGGCGGTGTTGACTTTCCTCCTGGGGATATTTGGTTTTTAACTCTTACATCTGCACCTGCATGAAAATGACAAGAAGCACAAGCCATACCATCACTGCCTACATTAGTATCCCAAAATAAAGCTTTACCAAGAATAATGGCTTTTTGTAGATCAATAACAATTGGATCTGATCCGTTGCTTAAGCCGGGGGTGGGTGGTACAGGTAGGGTGCTTAAATTGATAGGGATAGGGCCTGGTGCAGCGGCTTCTACTGCACTATTAACTTGTAGCAGGAAGAGTGCTAGTAGCGAAAAGGGTAAAAAATTAAATTTAGAGTGAACAAACATTTATAACTCCAAGGATAGTGATGTCTCTAAAAAACACACGCTATTACTATAATAATCTAGGCTATCCATTCCTAGTGTCGTACTTTTAAAAGGTAGAATGGATGACTCCGAGGTAAGGAGTTGTATGTATTTTACCGAGTTTCAGGTGAGTGGTGGTTAAGGAGAATCAGAATCTACTCAGCTTAATTTGTGAATAGATCCTGATCTGATAAATAAATTAAGCCGCGTTTCGTTTGCGCCCTACAGATATTAACCCTACTAAAGCGCTTCCAAATAAATAGACTGCTGCAGGTGCAGGTACTTGCGATACGGTTAAATTAATATTGTGCGAAGATTGAGTGTGATTAGTTCCACCGATAAAGACTACGTACCAGCCATTAGCAAGGTTTGATAAAGTTAGGTCAATATGTCCAGCAGTTGCAGTACCTGTAACGCCAGTTTCATAGGTGTTAGTTAAACTGGTATCAAATGCACCGTGACCAACAGAGTTGCCCCAACCATTTATTGACTGTGCAGCCCCCGAGTTGACATAACCTAAGGTTTCAAGGATACCGTTGGCTGTACCTGTATTTAATGGATCAGCTGTCATTAATGAGCTATCTGTCATCCATTTGGTGCCAGAGTCACCCGCATTTCCCGTCTGATTAAATGAGTGAGGTATGCCTACTCCTGCTGATGATAGTTCACCTGAAGACTGGGTGCCGCCATCAAACTCCCCGTTAGTGCGCCATACTGTCATACCAAGATCTGACATAGCTGAATCAACCGAAACTGTGGTATCCAAGGCGTGATGGTTCATAAAAGTATACCAATAGCCTACGTGCCCCCAAGCGGCATTATCAAGACTTGGATTGCCAGTATAAGACTCCCGATTTGCTGTTTGATTTGATGCAGAAATAGTGGAACCGGCCATCATTAAATGATTATTACCGCCGTCCCAATTAGCTCCAGGTGTTGGAGAAACGAGACCAGCCATTGCATTACTGCTTATTACAAGAGCTGCAGCTGCCAGTGATACTTTAAATGTTGTAGAAAGTTGTTTCATTATGTTTTAAACCTCAAAATTAATTGCTAAATCCAATAGGGTGTTGTAACGTTTTAAAACATTTGTTCCGGCAATATTTAATGCCAGCAGAAATATTCAAATGTAATAAAGTGGTTTTGTGGGAAGCCTATTCAACTTCGAAAATGATTTGCTTCCCACTCATCTCTTCGATAAAAGAGAGTAGCCTGGCTAACTCAATGAGCTCCACGGCTTTCCGGTCTCGCATTGCTACGAGTGTGGTACTGACAACTCTTAAACCTTTGCTAAATACGTTGATTCGATACTAAAGCACAGTTTAAAAATAAATCATATTTAGATAAGCATATTTAATGCCAATAAAGTTAAAGGTCTATTACTGGTGGTTTTTTTATATTAAAGTGTGAGGTGGAACAAGTTTTTGTGTTATATGCCATGACTTTGTGTGATATGACACAGTTTGATGTTGCTATGACGAAGATGCTTCTCGGACAGCCTTTTTCTGCCTCGCAATAAATTGAATTATGCAACGGTGGGCAAAAAAGACTGCCCACCCTACAAAATGATTCTGCTGTACTAGTTTACTACGCGCTACGTGGTAAGCAGATTTCTAGCCGCGCTACGGTATCTTTTGATGGCACTCCTGTATAGCGAGTATGAATAAGAAAAGCAGTTAAACTCATTAAGCAAAACAAGTACAGCCAGAATGTGCCAGGTAGAGGGACAGTTGCTACATCTCCGGAGCGAACTGCCCAAGCATAAAATAAGTTAGCCTTTCCATCGAAGGGTGTTTGAATCCCATGTTGAGCATTAAAACTCCAAGCAAAAGTAGTGTCTATTTCTGAGCCTGTCCAATAATTATCAGCTAGAAAATTATCAAATAAAGCGGTATTCGTTAGGCAAGCATTAGTACTTCCGCAACCAATGTACACACCAGTTGTATCAGGAACACTAGCATCACTTTTGTCAGGCACGGTATGCACTCCCATGCAGGGGTGTCACTGCCATTGACTTCAGGAAAAACCGGGTGTACAGCGGTACGAAGCGCATCTTTGTATCATTGATGCGCTGCCTGTCGTCAGCACATCCTATACGCGAAACGCTTAAGTTAATGGCAGTGACGCAGGAGTGTGGAAATGAGAGAAAATAACTTGGCTGTTTTAACTATGAGCTTGTATTGCTCTGCTTTTGTACCCTCGCAAGCCAATAACAGCAGATAAAAATAACCACAATGTAGCAGGTAAAGGTACTGGTGATGTACTGGCGGCAGACCCTGTTAAGGCAATATCAGCATAAAAGATGTTAGAGTCTCCTGGGTTTAATACCATATTAAAAGTTAAAGCCCCAGGGTTTTTAGTGCTATGAGTGTTATTTTGGGCATTGGCAGTAGCTTGGTCACTGCCAAATATAAAGCCCAAGTCATCAGAATAATCAATTGACGCTTGAGATTGAGAAGCACTGCCCGTTGCAAATGCATCTAAAGAATAATCAAGGCTGAAGTTTATAGTATAGGTATCGGATGCGGAGTTATTTGCAAAATCAAATGTTCCATAAGATTGGTAATAAGAATTAATAGTACCGTTTCCAGAACCGCCTGACGCACTAAAAGACTGAATAAAACTGTCGCCAGCATTAACTGTAAGTGGTAGGGCTGCGCCTGTATATGAGTAACTGGATTGGCCGTCACCTGTAAAAGTATTGCCAAACCCGAGGGTTGCTGGTGGTTGTGCAAAAGGATCGTTAGTAGGAACGCCAATTTCAAATAAGCCACTTATACTTAATCCCGAAGTATTACTTGAGCTACTAGTGATACTGTTAAAAGTTAATGTAACAGTGGAGTCAGTAGAAAACACACTGTTTGCACTAACGGGTTGTAAGCCTAAAGCAAGTAAACCTACTACGGCTAGGGGGGGTAAGGTTTTTTTATGGGTGGAAAAAAAATTCATGGTAAAATTCCTAAATGTTGCTCATTCCCGCCATCCTCGGTGGGAATGCATACGTTACTTTTGTTAGGCACGGTATGCATTCCCACGCTGGAGCGTGGGAACGAGAGCTAATAATTTTAAAAAAGTGCTTAGTTGTAGTGTTGCAATACTTTAAGGTGCTAAAACATCTTTGAATGCCTGGAGAGGTGTTGCCTTTCCATTTGCCCCTACAGCAGGTATTGTCATTAATATATCTTGTGCAAATGCACCGCCTAAGGAATTTCCAGCAGTAACATTCGTCTCATCACCTATATGACCATTTGGAACTATGAGTTCTGGGTGGTCAAAGGGGGCACGTTCATAACGCACGCGTCCATCGGTTAATGATTTAAGAAATGCAATAATATCTTTTCTCTTTTGTATAGTTGCAGCATTAATAACGGGGTCTGTACCAAATAAAGGTAGAGAGGTCACAAATTGATGGGTGAAATTATTTGGAAAATTTCCACCTCGTGTATAAAACTCAATAACCTGTTCTAGTGTTGCCATGCCGCCATTGTGCATATAAGGTCCTGTGAGTTCAACATTTCTCAAGCTAGGAACTTTAAAGGCGGCTTGCGTTGCAAAGGCCATTTTTTTGCTGGCAGGGTTGGCTAATTCTGCCGCAGCCGCAGCCTGAGTAGGAATAAAAGCATCAAGAGATCCACTGTTAAAACAGTTAGCAGAACCGTTAGGGTCTGGAGTAATATCAGCAGGGTTATTGAAAAACTGCGTCATTACAAATGGAAATGTTCTTTGGGTTGCTAGCAAAGACTGGAAGTTACAAGCCTTAACTGCTTCAATTCCAACGGCCGTATCAATAATTGCATTGGCTGTTACTGCTAAATACTCTGCATATTGATCAGCGTATGATAATGAGTTACCAAAATCATCAGTTCCATTGACTCCAGGGTCGCCAGAAGGATCTTGTACGCCAGTGTTTGCAAAGCCCGTATCAAAAAACTTAGAACCCACCGCATTATCATAGTTCACGACATTGCGATTGATTGCGACACCATTTGATCCTCCTTGAGAAAAATTGTTAGAATTAAAAACTGTAGGGTTATTTTCTAACATTTGTGCGTTTGTAATAATCGCATTTGCAGACAAAGTAGGGCCTGAATGACATATATTGCAATGGAATTCTTCAAAAGCAGCCATGCCTCTTTTTACAGAATCACCAAGGTCGGTCGGTAAATAGGTGACAGGATCTCGACTGGCTCGGTCGATAGGTGCATCATCAGAAATTAAGGTTGATTCATAGAGTTGAATCGCCAAGCCAAAAAATAATGAAAAATTAGCCTCCATCTGGGTGAAGGGTAGTCCACTTGTGGGGCTGCCAAAAGGGTCACGGCGGCGATACGACCAATATTTTCTATTAAATGCAGCACGAATTAATGCCCCATAAGTGGTATTTAAGCCTTGTTGCAAGTTTCCCTGAGTGCTAGAGCTGTAGGCTGCTAAAACACTATCCTGAAAATGGACTTTTTGGTGTTCCAAGGGTCTACGCATTAATAATTTGCGGCCTATATCAGCAAATGTCCGGTGTTGACAGCTCATTTCAACATCGCTTAATGCTGGGGCAAGTGCTTGTGATGCTAATGCTGAGTTAATTAATTGTAATTTTTGTTTGACTACTTTGCGGCCATTAATTTTAACCCAGATCCCAGCATTTGGATCTCGGTCACCCCAAGGGCTACTACCATTAAATACATTGTTTGCCCTGCCGTCCCAAAAATTCCTATGATTAAAGACAGCGTTAATAACAGACGGTGTGTTGCGAGGGACAATACGGCGGGTGCCAATATTATTTACCTGAAATACAGGGTCTACATTCGGTGTGCAATTATCATTAGTGTTGCCAAAATGTTTAACAGCCTGAAAAATTTGACCAAAGGGCCCTGCTGAAGAAACCGTATCATCAGTATTAAAAGTAACCGTACTGTTTGAATCGAATACATCGCTACGCTGGTGAAAAGGGAAATCAGATAGGTGTAAAGTATAATTTGGCCCACCTGCCGCGCCTGAAATAAGTGTTTCAAATGTAGAGGCAGTCGGTGAGTTAGTTCTTTGTCCTGGATCAAGCTGGTTTTTTGTGCGCTGGTCAGCACCTGCATGAAAATGACAAGAGGCACAAGCTATGCCATCACTACCTGCCGCCATATCCCAGAATAATGCCTTACCCAATGCAATAGCCTTTGCTTGATTAACAACGATAGGTGATGGACCGGTTAATAACCCTGGGACGGGAGGAATAGGAGCTGCTTTTAGAGAAACAGGGATTGGGCCGTGAGCAAATGCGTACTGTGTAGGCAGTAGCAAACAGGCAATAATGATTTTTTTGTTAAACCGCATGTTATACCTCAAAACTATAATCTATTTAAATTGTAAAGCTTACAAAAACTCTTAAATAAGAAAGTTGTAAGCTTTTGATTTTGTATCTCCTTGAGCGAGGGTCAAGAAGGACCTCCTTCCTTTGTAATGAAAATGCCAGCTTTTATTTGCGTATTCACTTTCCAGAAAAGTAAACTTATTATGCGGATAAGCAATTTAAGTGCCATAGTTTGTAATGTGGACTAAATAAACTGATATTTAGCGAATTAGTTAATTTAGGATAATGTTTTAAAGATAGCCTTTATAGGGAGTCTGAAGAAATAAAGTCACCCATAAACTTCAGCTCGTGAAATATACCTGGATGACGTAATACTCGCCAGGCGCAGCTTGTACCCGTTATTGCGGACTAAAACCCACGCTACAATTTATACACTGTGGGTGATGGTAATCATAAAAGTAAGAAAGTAGGGGAAATAACCTTATTGACTAGGTTAAATAACATAGTTTAATTAATTTCTTATAGATTTAATCTTGCCTGCGAAAATGTAAATTAACAAAAATGTTTTTTAATTCAAAATATTATTTTTATTACTTACTTGTCGAGGTCTCTACTTTTGTCGCATCAATTAAGTATTGAGATGTATGGGGTAACCACCGTACAAGATATAGAGATAAGTTACTATTTTCTGGCATGTAATATGCTTTAAGTGATGCGGGGGGCATGCAATTTAGTAATTTTTTATCACTATAGAGGTTTTTTTATGAAAACAAAAATGATTTTAATCGCAGCAGGAATGCTAGCAGTATCAAGTCAAGCATCAGCTCATCTTTTGCCGGGTGGTTCAGTGCTTGATTTTTCAAGCGGATCTACTGTCTCTCTGGGTAGTTCGGCAAGCTCGGCAGGATTAGCGACATCTGTTTTTCCAGCAGGAGGGCAATATTATTCAGAAAAGGGCGTCTGGTTTGGTGCTATTGGTTTTGGTACTGCCCCGGGTTTTAGTCATAATGTAGGAAATTTTTCTGGTGGGTTTAGCCATGTTCATAGGCAGGATCCTAATGGTGATGGTAATTATACTGCAGAATTAGCAGGTGATTCAGGTGGAGCCTTTTACCGGTTATCCGATGGGCATGATTTCAGTGTTAATGGACTTGATATACAGACTTTAACATTAGACTCAGTATTTAATAGTATGACTATTCGTGGTTATACCAGTGCTGACTTAGCTAATTCGTATGATGTAACACTATCTACTGATGTTAATGGAAACCCCGTCGTTATGGATGGCTCAACTGCAGTAGCGACTCAAACAGGAACTGATGCTCTTACAGGGCAGGTGTTTAGAGGAACACATGTTCATTTGGATGACGTTGCTGCATTTGGCGATTTGTACTTATTGGAATATTTTTATAATGATTCAAATGGAAACAGTTTTAGGGGAATAAATCCAAACCATACCTTAAGTTTACAGGTTGATAATGTAGAAATATCAGCACCAGTATCAGCCGTACCTGTACCTGCTGCAGCGTATTTATTTGCTTCAGCAATGATTGGTTTAGTAGGTGTTGGCAGAAAACGTAAAATAACAGAACTAGCTTAATCCTTAATTAATTTTTGGAAGTGGCCTACGCAATGTAGGCCTTTTTTTATCTATCAGCTTACTGCTTGATTAATATTTATATCAGATGAAATTTTGTTATTGGATTGTACTAATGTTTTTTCAGTTAAGTCAGGCAGAGGCGGTTCAGCTTGGTGATTTAGCACCTGCTTGTAATGCTCGATTAATGTCTGCTGAACAACAAGTATTGGATTTAAGTATTTACCGTGGAAAAGTAGTGTTACTTGATTTTTGGGCAACATGGTGTCCACCCTGCAAAAAATCTATCCCTTTTTTTAATGCTTTGCAAACTGAAATGGGAGTGCAAGGTTTGGAGATTATTGCGGTTAATGTTGATGAAGATACGCAAGATGTCTATCGTTTTTTACAACAAATTCCGGTTAATTATAAGGTGGAGTTGGATCCTGTGGGTGACTGTCCGGAAAAATATCAAGTTAAAGCAATGCCATCTTCATATTTTATTGATAAGCAGGGGAAAATACGGAATATTCATTTAGGATTTCGGGATAAGGATAAGCAGATATAAAACAGATGTTAGAAACTTTATTAAGCGAACAATAATGAAAATTCTCTATTTCAGTGTTTTTTTGTTAGTTGTACTGTCTGCCTGTACGGTATCGCCATGGGAGCGAGGTCATTTAGCAAAACAGGAAATGTCGATTACCCCCAACCCTCAACAAGCTGCTTTGATGGAACATGTATTTGACAGTAAGGAAGCTTCATCCGGTGGAATGATGGGAAGTGGGGGTGGGTGTGGATGTAACTAAAAGAAAAAAAAGAGGATTTAAACAATCTGGAAAAAACACTCTATTGGCACTGACAAGTGCGGCTTTAAGTTTGTCGAGTTTGGATGTGCAAGCGGACATTCCCGTGGCCGAACCTCAGCTAAATACTCAATTTGGCTATTATAGCGAAGAAGGTAAGCGGATGAAGGTTCAGGTTTATCATGGCGGCTTTGTTGCGCCTGTAACAGACTGGTTACAGTTGTCATTTTCCCATGACCAGGATACTTATACGGGGGCTTCGCCGAGTTATGTTGTTCCCGCTAATAGTATAGATATTGTGACTAAAGCATCGGGTTTTGAGAATGCCGGAGGCCCAGCTTTTGGAAAAATTTTTGGTCTTGTTAATGTTGCCTTTCAAGACCAATCTCTTCAGGCAGGAATAAATATTGGCTCTTTACCTTTATTACCTTCTAACTTGATACAGCAAATAAATTCAGACCACTCAAGTCCTCCAATTAACCCAAATGATTTTTTTTGAGGTTTCAAACAGAGATATTTAGGCGCTACCTTAGTAAACAGCAGTCAGGTACTGATCATACCACTACACAGATTATTGAACCCCACCCACTAGAAACACGAAATATGCCAGTATTAGGAGGCAAGTTATTTTTGGGGTCCTATACATTGTCAGCATCAGGAGGTTATTCAATTGAACCTGATTATTCTTCAACTTTTGGCTCAATTTACAACAGCTTTGAATTTAATAATAAGTTGTCGACTTTAACTTTTGGATATAAATTTTCTAATAACCATATTTTTAGGGCGGCTCCCCCAACAGGAGGGGCGCATGACCATGGTGGTACTTCGGATGATTTTAATGCTGATAATACTTACCGTACTTATAGTATTGCTTTTAGTCAGGTGTTTAGCAAAAACACGTTGGCTTATTTTAATGGCGAATATACCCGAAAGCGAGGTTTTCTCTCTAATCCGTATAAACTGGTGTATGTTAAAGGGGTGTTAACAGCAGTAGATTATCTATTAGTGGGCTTGAAAACGCCGTTGGATAACTCGAATAAAGGCTGGAAATATTATACAGGGGTTGATCTGGTACCGATGGGTATTGATTTATATCGGGAAGTCAGGCCTGATAAACGCGATCAATGGTCAATATCGGCAGGGGTTAATCAGTATGTTTCTGCATTAGACGGGGCTTTGCATTTAAATTATCGCTATCAATGGGATGATTGGCAACTTCGTTCACATACACTGGCTCTGTCTTGGTATCAAAAATTACCTTTTGGTTTTATGCTTAAACCTCATCTGCGTTATTATTCACAAACGGCAGCAGAGTTTTATGCGCCATATTTTCTGGCACCGCGTGCAGATGGCTATTATTCCAGTGATTATAGATTATCAGGTTTTGGTAAAGTGAGTGGTGGTTTGACGCTGAGTAAACAGTTTGCCAAAGGTGTAACGCTGTCGGGTGGCTTTGAATATATGACTCAGCGGAGTTCATTGCAACTGGGTGGAAAAGGGGATTCTGGTTTTGCCGATATTGATTCGTATCTATTATCTGCAGGCTTAAATATTAATTTATCCAGTCTGGGTCGAGGGCTAGCTGATCAGCATAAGTCACATAAACATCATCACCATGGAGGACATGCACCTGCTGGTCTTATGAATGGACATATGCTTAGTGAAGCCGGTCAATTTATGATCTCTTATAATTATGCAAACTCTAACTGGGCGGAGGGCTTTCAACAGGGTAGACGTACTGGCATTGGTGATCAGGAGTTGGTCAATCAAGCTTGTCGTGGTGCTGGTGGTATTTGTGAATTTAAAGCGACGGAAATGCGGATGGATATGCATATGCTTAATTTTATGTATGCACCAACAGGCTGGTTAAATTTAATGCTAATGCCTCAATTTGCCTATATGAAAATGGATATGGCTTCGGTTCCCTTTTCAACACCTCCTGGTTTTCATGAAAATATCGGTTTAGGCGATACTATTTTGTCAGGCTTGATTAAACTATATGATAATGGTCAGCATCATGTACATTTAGGGATCGGAGTTAGTGCCCCAACGGCAAGAATTGACGTGACATTTGATGGTTTTTTAAATGATACTAGTTTGGTTCAAAGCTATGGTATGCAGTTGGGGAGTGGAACCTGGGATTTAAAGCCTAGTTTGACCTATACTGGTCATGTTGATCAGTGGTTTTGGGGAGGGCAGTTAAGTGGTACTAAAAGGATGCAGAATCATAACAAATTGGGGTATGCTTTAGGTGATGAGTTTAAAGGGTCTGTATGGCTTGGTTATCGTCCTTTAGATTGGTTGTCGTTCACCGTGCGAAATCAATACCGAAATAAAGGCAGTATTCAGGGGCAGGCTAAAAGAATGCTACATATTGTTGATCCAAATAAGCAGGGTGATACTCCCCAGTTAACGACAAATATAAATCCTAAAAATTATGGTGGAAAATTTTGGGATATTGGTTTAGGTGCTACTCTTACCGTTCCGAGCGGTGAACTGGCTGGCCATAGCTTAAGTGTTGAATGGTTGCAGCCAGTTATTCATGACCTTAATGGTTATCAGTTAAAACGTGATGGAACTTTATTAGTTCGCTGGGGTTATGCTTTCTAAAGACAGAGGGCTGAGTAAAATGAGTTTAAGAAAAACAAATTTTAAAATAACCATAAAGTTAGTGAGAACAAGGGTTTGACGAGAAAAATTGTAACACCCGTAAACTCTGTGGTTTAAAATTAACAGGTTCTCTATTCTCGGACAGCCCCCAAGTCATTTAACTGACTTATTTCAGTGTTATAGTGAGGAATTGTCCTTGATTAAAATCTCCGCTTTTATTTATATTGACCTATAATTTATTAATAGGCATATAATTCAATAATATATTACTTTGGAATAGATAAATTTTATTAGTGCCTTAAAATATGAATTTACCCATTAAAAAAAATACCGTACTGTACGCATCTTTTTGTTTAGTAGCATTAGTGCTAGGCTTTATGTTTAATGATGCGCTTAGTTATATGCTGAAAAGCTGGGAAAGAGAGGAGTATAGTCATGGGTATTTAATCCCTGTTATTTCCTTTTGGTTTTTTTGGAGTAACAGGGCGGTAGCCAGTCAGTATTTAGGACAGGGAAGCTGGCTAGGAGTTGCTGTTATTGTAATAGGTTTAATGGTTGGGCTAATGGGGGAATTAGCGTCACTATATATCATTACTCAATATGCCTTTTTACTGATTTTATATGGCTTGGCTTTAGCAGCAGTCGGTATAAAAGGGTCAAGGGTTTTGTGGTTTCCTTTAGCCTATTTGTTTTTTATGATTCCATTGCCCAATTTTCTGTACAATAACCTTTCTTCTCAGTTGCAATTAATTTCATCGCAATTAGGTGTTTGGGTAATACGAGCGCTTGATATTAGCGTTTTTTTGCAAGGCAATGTCATTGATTTAGGGGTCTATAAATTACAAGTTGTTGAGGCTTGTAGCGGTTTACGCTATTTATTTCCCTTAAGTAGCTTTGGCTTTTTGTGTGCTTATTTTTTTAAAGCACCTTTTTGGATGCGAGCCACTATATTTTTAACGACCTTACCTATTACGGTCTTGATGAACAGTTTTCGTATTGGTGTTATTGGTATATTGGTTGAATATTGGGGGATTGGACAAGCAGAAGGCTTTTTACATGATTTTGAAGGCTGGATTATTTTTATAGGTTGTTTGGGCGTGCTGTTTGTGGAAATGTGGGTGTTCGTTAGGTTTTTTATGCCAGGAAAGAGCTTTTCTCAGGTGTTTGTTGTTGATGCAAATTTCCATAATGAAACTAGAATAGAAAAGATTATTACGGGTAAAAATACAAATGGTTTTTTTGGCTTATCAAAGCCATATATAGCAGCCTGTGCTTTGTTACTAATAATGCTACCGCTTTCCATTTTATTGGGGGGAAGGGAAGATTTTGAACCTGCCAGGCAACAATTCACCTCATTTCCTTTGCAATTAGGTGTCTGGAAAGGTGCTGAAGTGGGCATGGAGCAGAAATTTATAAAAGCATTAAAATTTAATGATTATATTATTAGTAATTATGTAAGGCCTGGCGATAGCTTACCGGTAAATTTTTATGTCGCATACTATGCTTCTCAACGTAAGGGAGCCTCTGCTCACTCGCCAAAGTCTTGTATGCCTGGTGATGGCTGGAGAATTGGTGAATTTGAGCAACGCAAAATAAAGAACCTTGTTACAACAAAGGGCGTGCCACTGGTTGTTAACAGGACTGTAATTAGTAAAGGTAATAATAGGCAGTTGGTTTATTATTGGTTTCAACAAAGAGGTCGCATTATTACCAATGAATATATGGTAAAACTGTATTTATTTTGGGATGCATTGACGCGGCACCGTACCGATGGAGCACTGGTTCGTTTGGTTGTCTCTTTACCTGAAGGAAGTAATGAAGCAGAAGCTGATAAGAAAATGGCCGATTTTTTAACAGTTGTTTTTCCTGAGTTGGGAAAATATGTACCGAGTTAATAATACATTTTAATTTTTCTGTTATTATTCCAGTTTAGTTACATCACTTAGATTATTGTAGGGCGGACTTTAGTCCGCCTTAAAGACGTAAGTAGGGGAGCAAAATTATTTTAACATTTGGAATCAATAAACTTTGGAAGTGAGGCTTTTGCCTCGCCTAGTTCGTACGAGGCTAAAGCCTCACTTCAAAATGTTAGAATAAATATTGTTAGCTATTTATTGCTGATAAATGAAGCGGACTGAAGTCCGCTCTACAGCACTTTTTATTGTTACCAGCTAATCAGCAGCAAGTTTTTATGTATAAAATTATTAAATTGCCCTTAAGTGAAATATAGACACTAATGATTTTATTTTTCTCCTTTGCACTTTCAATTATTATCAGCCTTATTCTTATACCGTTATTTATGAAGCATGCTGATTTTTTAAATATGCTTGATCAGCCGGGAGAACGAAAAATACATACTATTGCAATTCCTAGGTGTGGGGGCTTAGGTTTGGCATTAGGTGCGATTATTGCAACTTTGTGTTTTATTGATTTTGAAGAAAAATTAGTCAGTTTTCTGGGGGCTAGTTTGCTTATTATTGTATTTGGCTTGCTGGATGACCGTTTTGAATTAAGTTATAAATGGAAGTTTTTAGGTCAGTTGTTGGCGGTAATTGTGGCGATGTTTGGGGGGATATATATAAGTATTGTCCCTTTTTTAGGATTAGAGCCTGTTTTTTTATTTATTTCCCTGCCCTTAACGGTTATTTTTGCTATTGGCGTAACAAATGCCGTTAATTTATCTGATGGTTTGGATGGGCTAGCGGCCGGAATAATGTTACTAACATTTGCAGCAATTGCATATTTAGCCGTTGATGCAAATGGGTTTGATACTGCCGTGGTTGCTCTAGCTGTAGCAGGTGGAATCGTTGGGTTTTTATGGTTTAATACGCATCCAGCTATTATTTTTATGGGTGATGCCGGAAGCCAGTTTATTGGTTTTATGGCTGTCTTTCTTTGTATTTATTTGACCCAGGATGTAAACCCAGCTTTAAACCCTGCACTTCCACTTTTATTGTTAGGGCTACCTATTTTAGATACATTAACGGTTATGGTGCGTAGGGTTCGAGCTGGAAGGTCGCCCTTTTCTCCCGATAAGACTCATATTCATCATCGCTTGATGGAGTATGGGTTTTCACATGCAGAAGCTGTAGGAAGCATTTATTTATTACAAGGTGTTTTTTTAGCATCGGCACTGCGTTTTCGTTATGCATCCGACATTGTTGTTATCGGGACCTATTTAATTATTTCAGCGACTATTTTATTGCTATTTTATTGGGCTGGGAAAACAAAGTGGACATTACATCATGTTATTGAGGGTGGTGACCGCCGAAGAAACCATCTACTCAGAAATGATTGGGTGTTTCAGTTTTGCCGATATTATATTAATTATGCAATAACAACTTTTTTAGTCATACAATTATTTTATTTGGCAGATAAAATTGCGCAGCTTTCCTATAAAATGTATTTAGGGATGGCTTTAGCCATTATTTTATTTTTTATTTCTAGCAAAAAAAATCAGGATATCTGGATTCGATTTAGCATTTATATTGCTGCAATAGTGGCAAATGTAATGAGTAATGAATTACCTGAGTTAAGTGCTTATAACCAATGGGTAATGAATGCTTTTTTGTTGTTACTCATTATCGTGGTATCGGTTGCTATTCGAATTACCCGAAAAGATAAGTTTAGGGTGACGACACAAGATGTTTTAGTCCTGTTATTTATAATGGCTGGATTCTTTCTGGCTGATATAGAGTGGGTTGAGCATGTTGCTTTTAGATTATTTTGTTTGGTTTATGCATTAGAATATTTATTACACCAAGATTATTCTAAATTTGGTTTAACTCGGTATTCTTCTATGTTGTCTGGGGTGGTTATTGTAACCATTGTTTTATCTACCTATTTATAAATAATCAATAGGTTTTAAATAGTAGTAAACAATCAAAATTAATAGTTTAGGAAATCGTATAAATGAGGAAGAAAATGTTAGGTAATAAATCGTTAGCATTCTATTTGTTAATTAGTTTTGTTTTTTTACTTGGCTGTGATGGTGCCGCCGAACGAGAGGCAAAATATCTAAAAAAAGCCCAAGGATATTATGAAGAGGGTAACTATGACAAGATGCGAGTTGAACTTAAGAATGTCTTGCAAATTAATCCAAAAAATATAGATGCTCGTTACTTAACTGCTTTAGCTGCCGAAAAAAATCAGGATTGGCGCAAAATGTATGGTAATTTGCTGGCAGTTGTTGAGGCTAAGCCTGATCATTATGATGCTCAGATAAAGCTGGGTAAGTTAATGTTATTTAGTAAAGATATAACTAAGGCATCTGAAAAAGCTGAACTGGTTTTGGCTAGTCAGCCTAATAATGCTGATGGCTTAGCATTAAAAGCGACTATTGCTTTGGCAAATAAGGATATTGATGCTGCAAAAGAGCTGTTAAATCAGGCGTTAATTGCTGAGCCAGGACATTATGATTCCTCTTTATTGATGATAAAAATATTGGGTGATGAAAAAAATATTACTGAGGCAAAACAGGTTTTAGAGAGTGCTTTAAAAGCTCATCCAGATAAATTGCAATTAGAATTAGTCAAGATTAATTTTTTGTTGTTTGAAGGTAAGAAAGATGAAGCAGAAGCCTTGTATGTCTCTTTATTGCCAAGGTTTCCTGAAAATGAAGGGCTTTATTACAATTTAGCGAAGCTTTATATAGCAAGAGATAAAATTGATTTGGCTGAAGGTGTGCTGAAGAAACTGGTTACACAGTTGCCTGAAGAAGATAAGCCAAAATTTGTTTTAATTGATTTTTTAACACGTCAACGTGGAGTGGAGCTGGCTGAAAAAGAATTAGATAGTTTAATTGCTAAGAACCCAGATAACTTTGGTTTTAGGTTTGCCAAACTTGCCTTATATAAAGGCCAGCCTGAGAAAAGTCAGAAAATTCTTGAGGCAATTGTAGAAGACGATAAATTAGGTGCGGCAGGCATTGATGCTCGAAATAGGCTGGCAGGGTATTTTAACGCAAAAGGCAAGCCTGATAAAGCAAGGGCATTAGTCGAAGAAATTTTGGAGCTAGATTCTAGAAACGAAAAAGCTCTATTACTTAGAGCTGGAATGTTATTAAAGGATAAAAAATTTGATGCAGCTCTTGCGGATGCACGCACAATTTTAAGAGATAACCCTGAATCTGAAAAAGCATTAATGATTCAGGCGGTAACTCAGCTACAAGATAAAAATATAGAGCTGGCAAAAGAAACATTAGAAAAAATAGTGAGTATTAATCCAAAAAATGCGGTTGCAACAAAAGATCTGGCTAGGGTAAAACTGCAAACAAAAGATGAAGTGGGGGCGATTGAGTTACTGGAAAAATCTCGACCTATATTAAAGAAAGATCAGCAAGTTTCGCTTATGTTAATTGATTTGTATGGCAAACAAAAAAAGTGGGATAAAGCTGAAACAATTGCAAAAGAACTTTTGCAACAGTCTGAGAATAAGGAAATAGCCCATTATAAATTAGCCCAACTATATATGGCACAACAAAAATTTAAGCAGGCCATTGTTGAATTTGAAAAAGTACGGGAGACTAAACCAAAAGCAGTAGATGCGATTGCGGGTTTAGTTAATAGTTATGTCGCTTCAAAGCAGGAAAAAAAGGCGGAAAATTTATTAGATGGACTATTATCTGAGAACAAAGACAACCCAACTATACTGACTATGCGAGCAGAGTTATATAGGCAAATGAAACAGCTGTCTAAAGCTGAGACTCTGTTTAAAAAGGTCATAGAATTAAAGCCAAAGGTAGAAGTGGGATATAAAAATTTAGCTTCAATTTATATTATTCAAAAACAGATAAATAAAGTAATTGATGTCTTTCAGCAAGGTTTAAAACAAATCCCTGACAGTAAGTATTTTCTAATGCAGGAGGGGATTTTAAATACAGTTAAAGGCGACATTGACAAGGCTATTGATGCATATAGAAAATTATTACTGCTTGTTCCTGATAATTTGTTAGCTGTTAATAACCTAGCTTCTCTATTAATAGAAAAACCTGCTGATAAGGGAGTTGATGAGGCATATAGTTTAATTGAACCGTTAAAAGATTCTAAATATGCTGCTTTCTTGGATACTTATGGCTGGGTTAATTATAAGAAAGGTCATGCTGATATAGCACTGGCTGCTTTAGAATCAGTGATTAAACAGAAAGGTGTTGTGCCGGAAATGCATTATCATTTGGGAATGGTTTATCTTGATAAAGGTCGGGTTGAAGAAGCCAAACTAGAGTTAGAAAAGGCCATTGAGGGTGGTGCAACATTTAATGGTGTAGAGGTTGCGAAAACTAAATTAGAAGGCTTAACTAAAAACTAAATAAGGCCCAAAAATATTGCTGAGGTACAGAGTGCATTGTACAAATTAGTGTTTCCTGCCTTAGGGGGGTTGATGGAATAAAGTTATCCATATTGCAAAAAGGCAAGTGAGATGAGTAACTTTATTTCTTCAGACCCCCTTATGTAAGGGCGATGGAAAAAGTTAATTATCCAGAATTAGACTGCTCATTCAACACATGACAACCATTGTGTAGGGTATGCATCGCATACCTGACTGAACGAAAGGTACACAATGCGTATCCTACTACTTTATTCCATCAAACTTCCTTAAAATATGTCCGCGTAGAGTATAGTTCTGCATCAATTATTATCATTTTTACAAGCATAGATAGAAATTAAGCTTTAGTTCTCGTTTTTTTGGCATAGATTGTAGGAATATAAGGTTAATTGTTAGCAGTATTATTAAAATTACTGTTAAACTTTAATATATCCATACTTTTTAAGCCTCTTTATGACCAATAACGCTAATCATTTTTTAGCCATTAACCAAGCGGCTAATTCAATATTAAAGCATAAAGTTGATAAACTTCAGGTTATTCCTGTGGTTGCTCTTAAATTGCTTCGTTTGACAAGTGATGAGCGAACTAATGTGGGTGATTTATCGCTATTAATTGAAACTGAACCAACGTTAGCTGCAAAAGTGTTACGTAATGTTAATTCTGCTGCTTTTGCTTTATCTCATAAAGTGACTTCTATTAAGCGAGCCGTTAATATTTTGGGTTTTTCTTCGGTTCGGCAATTGGCTTTAAATCAGTTGTTTTATAATAAACTAATTCAATCTAGGTCTAAAGATGAATTTGACCAGCTTTTTTATTGGCAGCACTGTTTGTTTGTTGCTTCGCTGAGTCGTGCTATAGCCAATGCGTTAAAACACCCTGATCCTGATCTTATTTATTGTGCGGGGTTAATGCATGATATTGGTAAAATTGTGTTTGAAAATCATGGCAAAGTCAGTTATAGCGATTTTTTGTTAGCTTGTAAGGGGGATGAGCAGTCGTTGCTTAATGGGGAGCATGATTTTTTTGGTTTAAATCATGCTGAAATGGGCTATGTATTTTGCCAACAGTGGGATATTCCTGAGCAGATTGCGGCTATTGTTTATTGCCATCATGACCTTCCTAAAGAGGGTGGTTTTCTTGCCCAATATAAACCCGATATCGCTATTGTAAGTTTTGCTAATTATATTGCCTGGATGCAAGGTATTGGGTCTACAAAAGTAAACAATGCTCCAGAACTACATGCTGAGGTTTCTAATTATCTTGATATCGCGGGTTTAGATCTTGAGCATTTATTAAGCCGTGTTGATAAAGAAATGCAACATACGCGTGAATTTTATGGTATCCAGTTTCCTGATCTTAATAAATTACGGGCAACACTCATTGAAACAGCTTTATTATTAAGTCATTGTAAAAGAGTACCTAGTCATGCTGTTAATTCGTTAAATAATGGTGTTTTTTCTAGTTTAACGGCTCCTCATAAAAGCCTTGAGCCGAATAAAATAGTCCCTTGGACTTTAGCGGCTATCCAGGCTGATTTTAAATTTGAGAGAATTATTTTTTTTGAAGTTAAAGCAAAGTTGCGTAGTTTGGTTGCTACTTATAGTTGGCCTGAAGCATTGTGTCATACTATTCTTCAAAACCAGTCCATTAAAATTGAATCCTTATCTAAATCTATTTTGAATAGTTTGAGAGATCGAAAGGCTATTGTTATTAATGAGGGTGATATGAATATTGTTGAGGGTTTTCAGGTAGACGAATTTCTTCTTGTTCCTGTATTAAGTCAAAATCGATTAATTGCTTTGCTTTATATAGATAATGAAAAGAGCAAATCACCTTTTGGTTCAAATAATATTGTTCAAATTACACCGATTATTCATGAGTTAGGTGTTGCGTTAAATAATGCTAAACGATTCCAGTTGGAGAAAAAAAGGGCTGAAGTGGATGCCTTGACGGGTTTACTTAATAAACGAATGGTTATCGAATATTTAACGGCAACCTTTCAAGAAAATAAAGAACAATTAAGCCGTGTGGCTGTTGGGTTTATTGATATAGATTTTTTTAAGCGGTTTAATGATAGTTGTGGTCATGAGGCTGGGGATGATGCGCTTAAAATTGTTGCACAAATTATGCAGACACTCACTAGGCCAAGTGACTTTATTGGCCGTTACGGGGGGGAAGAGTTCGTTTTTGTATTACGGAATACAACATTAAAAGGCGCACAATGCTACGCAGAACGTATTCGCTTGGAAATTGAGCGTAAAGGTGAAATTCTTAAACAGCGTTTTAAAGGACATGCTTTAACTATTAGTATAGGTGTTAGCCTTTATAGCCCAAAATTTAGTAGTTATAATCAAATAATTGAGGCGGCTGATGCGGCAATGTATAAAGCTAAACACCAAGGGCGTAACTGCGTGGTGGTGGATGGGTAGGCTAATAGCTGGGCTAAAGTAACCCATACATCATTCAAAAAGTTGGATTAAGCGATTAATTTTTGGCATCTTCCCGTTTACATTTTTGTATTGATGTTTCTGTAGGATGTGCCGACGTTAGGAGGCGCATCAAACGAAGTTTAGCTAATGCGCTTCGTTCCTCAGCACATCCTACAATGATGTGCTTATTTTTTCACATTAAAAATGTGTAAACTACTTTAGGGTTAAAATGAAAGATGCCTAATTTTTAGCGATTATTTTTTATTTCTAGCATCGAGTCGAACAATATCACTTGAAATAAATAAGGCAGGGTCGACTGGAGTTTTGTTTAAATACACAATCCAGTGTAAATGAGGGCCTGTTACGCGACCAGTTTCTCCCACAGTGCCTAACAAATCTCCTTGCTTAACAAGTTGTCCTGGTTTGACATTAATTTTGTGCATATGCAAATAGGCCGTTAATAAGCCTTGGCCATGATCTAAAAAGACAGTATTACCATTAAAGTAGTAATTTCCAGTATCAATGACTTTAGCCGATGCTGGAGCAATAATGGCTGTGCCTGTTTTTGCAGCGATATCTAAACCGTTGTGCGGTTTTTTAGGAATATTATTAAAAAATCGTTTTAAACCAAACAAGCTACTGAGTCGGCCATCGACTGGGGCTGTAAAGTTGGTATCTACGGCCTGTTCAGTCCATGTTGACTTTGCTTTGTTCATTGCCTTTTTATCGATGGCTATTTTTTTTAAATCAGCTTTAGTAAAACCTGTTACCATGCGCTTTTTTTTAATGGTAAGGTGTTGAGCAGGGTAGTCTTTATCGGCAATGTTGAAGCTTAATTGGTAGCTATGATGTAGTGTATTAACGGTTATTTTTTGTTTTCCTGGCTTGCTTGACAGAGGTATACCTACTAAGGCTATCCAATGAGTCTTTTCTTTAATAATGGCCACTCGATTATTATTAAAAAAGGCTTTAGGCGCTACTTGACTCATTTCTGGTAGCATGATTTTATTAATGCCACCTGGTACAGCTAATTGTTCCGGCAACTTGTTTGCCCAGATAAAGCTAGAATAAAATATAAAAAGCAGAAAAATGTACTTAGTCATGATTAATTTGTTTTATTTGGCTAATAATTGAACCCTGGGCGAAACGCGTTTTAATTGTATCGTCAATTGACAGCTGCTCACTCCTGCTAATAATGCAATTAGATTGAGTTAAGCTGGTAATTGAATAGCCTCTTTCTAAAGTGGCTAAAGGGCTTATTGCATTAAGTGTATGAATAAGTGAAGCTTGTTTTCTTTTAAGTTTTTCGAGTTTACTCTCTATGGCATGATTGAACCTGTTAGTTAAATAGTTGAGCTGTTGCTGGTAGCGCTCTATTCTATTTTTAGGGTTATGCCTTTGTAATAAAAAGTTTTGTTTAGCTAATATATGAGTCTCTTGCTTTATTCGAGACTGAATAATACGCTGTAATCTCGCTTCTAAATTATCCAGTGTTTGAGCAAGCCTTTGGTATTGCTGACCTGGGTGTTGCTGTTTTAGCCTTTTATGTAGCCAATTAATGGATTGTTGATGTTGATTTAACTGGTGGCTAACTAGATTTTTTAATTGTTGTTCAAGGACATGAAAATTATTGATCCAGGATTGTTGGTTGGGGACTGCATTTTCTGCAGCTGCCGATGGTGTCGGGGCGCGTAGGTCGGCAACAAAATCAGCAATGGTAAAATCAACTTCGTGACCTATCCCTGAAATAATGGGGGTTTTACTATTGACGATGGCACGAGCAACACATTCTTCATTAAAGCACCAAAGGTCTTCTAGTGAACCTCCGCCTCTGGCGAGCAATATAATATCAACCTGCTGGTGTTGATTGGCCGTTTTAATGGCATAGCAAATTTCAACTTTTGCGGTGGCCCCTTGTACTGATGTCGGATAAATAATAACGGGGATGGCAGGGAATCTTCTGTTTAGAACGCTTAAAATATCATGTATAGCCGCTCCTGATGGAGAAGTAATCACGCCTATACACTTCGGTAATACAGGGAGAGACTGTTTAATATCTTGATCAAATAAGCCTTCATTAAATAATTTCGATTTGAGTTTTTCAAAAGCAAGTTGTAAATCACCTTCACCGGCTTGTTGCATTTTATCGGCAATTAACTGATAGTCGCCTCTGGCTTCATACAAGCTAACCTGAGCAGAGATAATGATCTGTTTGCCATTGCTGGGTGTAAAAGTCAGCCGGCGTAATTGCGATTTGAACATTGCGCAACGGATCTGTGCTTTTTTATCTTTCAAAGAAAAATAAATATGTCCCGATGAGGGTTGGCTTAAATTAGAAATTTCACCTTCAACTTGAATGAAAGAAAAATGGTTTGAGAGTAAGTCTTTGGTTTCTTTATTAAGTTCAGAAACACTGTAAATTTTCTGGCTAATCAAAATTCTTTTTTACTTCATGTTTATAAAAATATAAATATTATTTATTTTGTCATTTGTTGTATTTCCCGTTCTACTGTTTGCATATAACGTAATATTGTTGATTCAATTCGGGGTGTTGAATTGGTAATATAGCAACCAATACGCTCAATTTTTCCAGGTGTATTAGACTGCTGAGGTGTAGTGTGACGTACTTCAAGGTCAATTGAGAGAGGTGCTTCATCTTGAAGAACAAGGCTACACTTACTAAATTGAGTTGCTGGTTTTAGTTGTTCTTTTAGGTTTTTTGATTGATTCAGAAAACAAACGCCACTAGCACTGAGGTCATGAAGGGGGAGCTTGACTGATTTTTCTTGACCGGTTGCTTCATCTTTAAATAAAACTGCACAATAGCTTTGTTTAGATAAAGGTGACCTGATACGGTAAAACTGTCTTCTTTGCACCCAGTAGATTGAACTAGGAATAGGGATTAAAAAAGCAGGTTGGCCTGGTGAGCCCGCTTTTTTTACTTTTCTACCCTCAAACTGGACTTTTATACCTTTGTATTCAGTTGAGCATTTTATAATTGCACTGTCCAGTAACCTTTTGTTTAGATATTCTTTGGGCCCACAATCAATGATAAGCGTCTGCTTTTTTTCATCAATATCCATTATCGCCGTTAGGAAAGTATCTTTGTCACTTTGACCAAAAGCGGCAGAAATCAAGCATCTTTCAGTAGATAATAGATTTAAATAGGCGAGAACCTGTTTTTGACTTCTTACTAAGTATTTTGCTATATCAGTCATTTAAAGTGTCATGTTAATTATTAGTTTATAGGTATCTATTGTAGAATAAATAGCTTTTTTTTGCACCTGAAAGTAGGAGAGGTCAATGGGGTGGTTGTTTTTGTTTTCAGCGGGTCTGGCAGAAATTATTTTTGCATTAAGTTTAAAATACAATATGGGCTTTACTAAATTATACCCAAGCTTGGTTACGATGGTTTCAGGTGGGACTAGTTTTTATTTACTCATGCTAGCAATAAAAACATTACCATTAGGGACTGCGTATGCAATATGGACAGGTATGGGAGCTGTTGGTGTGGCTATTTTAAGTATATTTCTTTTTAAAGAGTCTGTGGACTGGGTTAGGTTGTCATCTATTAGCCTGGTTATTATAGGTATTATTGGGCTTAAATTAAGCCATGTTGAGTGAGCTGAATGTTACATTTGATTTTTCAGTCAGCTATTGATGGTGCATTACTACAAAGGATAGATAGTCTGGATAGTGTTATTTTTTTTGAAAATGCAGTTTTTCAGATCAATAAAAAGGGTATTTTAAGTTTACAGTTAAAGCAAATGCTGAAAAATAGAACTAGTCTTTATGTATTAGATGTTGAGCTTGAAACACGAGGTCTTAATATCACAGAACTCGTTTCAGGGATTGAAGTGATTAATTACTCTGGGTTTGTTGAACTGACAGAGCAAAATAAGGTTATTAAAACGTGGAGTTAATTGTTAATGGTGAAACGTTAAAAACAACAGGTGACGGGTTTCTTGTTGATTTAAATGACTGGAATAAACAGCTTGCAGTTAAAATTGCTAGCTTAAATGGGCTTGAATTAAGCTCTCAACATTGGGAAATTATTTATTTTATACGCAAGTATTACCAACAATTTAAGCATTTACCAAACGCAAGGGGATTTACTAAAGCCATAAGAAAAGAGTTTGGTGAAGAGAAAGGCAATAGCCGATATTTGCACAAATTATTTCCTGAAGGGCCACTAAAATATGCTTGCAAAATAGCCGGGCTTCCTAAGCCGCCTACTTGTTTATAGTAATTTTTTATAATTAACCTTGTTTAAAACGGTGTATTTGCCGTCTTTGTTTTTTATTGGGCCGGTGTTCACGATCTATAGGGGGCGTTAAGGCTCGTTGTTCTTTTTGTAGGGTAATGAGCTGTTGTCTCTTGTTAAAACTCTCAGGGGCTTCCTGATAAAGTAAAACAGCCTCTTTAGCGGGACGTCGGTGGCTATTAATTGCGGTAACGGTAAGTTGCCATTGTAACTGATCTTTAGTTATCGTGAGCACCATGCCGCATTTAACTTCTTTCGCTGGTTTGCAGCGTTGGCCGTTAAGGTGTACTTTCCCACCAGAAACAGCCTCACTGGCAAGTTTGCGCGTTTTAAAAAAACGCGCAGCCCATAACCATTTATCTATCCGAATAGAACCTAATTCTGGCATAGCTTAAGGTTTATCTACCTGTAAGCCACTTTCTTTCCATAATGTGAATCCACCTTCCATACTGCAAGCATGGGTATAGCCTAGTTTATTGAGTGATTCTGTCGCCAGTGCTGAGCGGCCACCTGTTAGGCAATAGACAAATATTTTTGCATTTTGAGAGTCTTGAAAAGCAGGGTGAGCACTAATTTTAAACTCTAAAACACCTCGAGGAATATTAATGGCACCAGGTAAACAGCCTGCTTCATACTCAGCAGGTTCTCTCACGTCTAAAATTAGATGGGAAGAATGGTCTTTTCTTACAGTTTCAATATCACAGAGGGTAATATTTTTTTTTGCTGCAGCAACAAGATCTAGTGCGGTAATCGACATAATAATACTCCAAATAAAATAAAACTATATTAGCAATAAATAATATGTATGTGTTAGTTTTATTTTAACTATTCTGAAGTTGGCTTTTAGCGTTAAAATACTGGGTTCAAAATAGTGTTCAAATTTCTTTGTGTATTTGATATTAAAATATAGGGGTAGGTAATGAATCTAGAGAAAGTCATATTTGGTTTTTTTGTGGTGTTGGCTTTAACATTAAACTTTGGTTTCTTTATCGGAGAGATGGATAATCCCGATCATCATAATGTTTTTGAACTTTTTTCTGTAATTATCGTTAATTTAATAGCCACTGTTTTAAAGTTTGGGGATAGGTCACAAATTGGGGCAGTATTATTATCGACCAGTTTAGTTGCTGATTTGGAGTTAATTGCAGCTGCCATTTATTGGACGTTTGCTGTACATATAACGGGTACAGGTCTTACTCCAGAAATTATGTCTAGTATTGTGTCTTTAACGGGAGGTGCTTTATTGGCCAATATTATCTCAACCATTATTTTGGTTTCAGAAACTTTATTTAATCGTTTGTAAGTATTGATAATAACAGCAATAGGGGCTTAATATGGCTGCTTCAGTTGATCTGAGTCGCATTACTTTTATTGTTATGCGTGAGATGCGAGGGCCTTTAATTGCCTTGCTTACGGTGTATTCCGTTTCTATTTTGGGAATGGTTTTTATTCCGGGTATAGAGGTCAACGGTAAAGTAGAGTATATGAGTATTTTTCATGCATTCTATTTTATGACATACACCGCAACCACTACTGGGTTTGGTGAAATCCCGTACCCTTTTAGCGATGCGCAGCGTTTTTGGGCTATTCTTTGTCTCTATATCAGTGTCATTACCTGGTTTTATGCGATTGGCTCTATTATTAGGTTGTTTCAAAACCCTTTCTTATTAAGAGCCCTTTCAGAGTGGCAATTTTCTAGAGGTGTACAACGTATAGAGCAACCTTTTGTTATTGTTTGTGGTTTTGGTGATACGGGTAGTGTGTTAATGCGGGGGCTAAGTGATTACGGATTGCCTGCTGTAGTCATTGATAATGATGAAGAAAGAATCAAGGCTTTGCAATTAAGAGATTATACGGTTGCCACGCCTTCATTTTGTGGAGATGCCAGTGTGCCTAAGCACTTGCTTGAAGCAGGATTAAGGCGGTCAAACTGTAAAGCAGTTATTGCAATCACTAATAGTGAAGAGGTTAATCTAAAAATTTCAGCGCTTACGCGGTTGTTAAATCCTAAAGTAGGCATTATTACAATGTCTAAAGTAGAGGTCTTTGAAGAGACATTAATAACATTGGGTGGCGAAGTGCATATTGTTGACCCCTTTAAAATTTTTGCTAAAGTTTTAGCGGCAGCCATGCATAACCCTGGGTTCTACGCATTTAATAAATGGTTGGTAAGAGAAAAGGGTGCAACATTGTCGCAATATACTTCGCCACCTAAAGGAACCTGGATTATTTGTGGTTATGGCCGGATGGGACATGAGGTGAATCGGGTTTTAAGTAAATATGGTATTCAAACAGCTGTTATTGATCCTCATGATTCAAAAGAAGAAGAGCATATTGATCAATATATTGTAGGAAGATCAACTTCAAAAACGCTTGGATTGGCAGGGATTGAGAGTGCTGTGGGAATTATTTCAGGGACTGACGATGATGGGCATAATTTAGGGATTTTACTTAATGCCCGTTATTTTAATAAAAATTTATTTACCATTGTAAGGCAAAATAATCATGAGAATGAGATAGCCTTTAAAGCGACAACTGTTGATATGATTATGCAGCCTACATTGGTTGCAGCGCGGAAAATACTGTTTTTATTGATAGCACCTTTATTGAAAAAATTCTTTTATTATCTATTAGAAAATAAGCCAGGAAGACAACAGGAAATGGAGGCTGTTATTCATAGTTTGCGGGAAAAAGTAGGGAATAGAGTTCCTCATTTAATTACTGTCCATTTCACTAGAGAAAAGGCTAAAGCGGTTATTGAACTGCTGGATAACAATAAAAAAGTCACTTTAAGGGATTTGATTCGAGACCCACGAGCACGAGAAAAACAATTAGATTTAGTTTTTTTTGTAGTTAAATCTGCTGCTCAAGAAATTGTATTGCCCCCTGAAACTTATGAAATACAGGAAAATGATCAGGTATTATTTTGTGGTACTGGTTTATCTTCTCGATTGTTTAATGCCAGCATAAATAGTGCTTATAAAATGTATTATATTCAGTATGGTGTTTACCCGCCTAGAAGTTATTTGGCTAATTGGTTTATAGCGCGTAGAGAGAAGAAAAAGCGATTGGGGTAAGGGTTAGCTTATTGTTAAAATATAAAATGCTCTAGCATTATTGCTATAAGTAGGATGTGCTGAGGAACGAAGCGCATCAATTGTTAACGATGCGCTTCGTTCCTCAGCACATCCTACATAGCTTGTTTAATGGGGGGGACGCTACTTTGAACTTTTATTTATTTCTAGTTGTTAGTAATATGTTTTTTTAGCTCTTTAGGCATGGAAAATACTACTTTTTCTTCAATACCCTGTATTTCCACAGCACTATCTCCACCCCATTTTTTTAACTGCTCAATAACGGCTTGAACTAATACTTCAGGGGCTGAAGCACCCGCTGTTACACCTACGGAATCAATGCCGTCAAACCAAGATTGGTGCATATCCGCGTAGGTGTCAATTAAATAAGCTCTTTTACCTAACTGCTCTGCAATTTCGCGTAAACGGTTTGAATTGGAGCTATTAGGAGAACCTACAACTAAGATAACATCAGCTGTTTCAGCTAGTTCATGAACAGCATCCTGACGGTTTTGGGTGGCATAACAAATATCGTCTTTCTTTTGCTCTTGAATGGAAGGAAGGTATTTATGTAAGGCATCAACCATCACTTGAGTATCAGTCATAGACAATGTTGTTTGGGTAACATAAGCCAAGTTTTCTGGGTCATTAACTTTTAAGTTTTTAACATCTTCAGGCGTTTCTACTAAATACATACCACCTTTTGACCCTGCTAGTTTTTCATACTGACCCATAGTGCCTTCTACCTCTGGATGCCCGGCATGACCAATTAAAATAGCTTCTCGCCCTGCTTTGGCGTGTTTGGCAACCTGAATATGGACTTTTGTGACTAAGGGGCAGGTTGCATCGAAGACTGTTAGGTTACGATCTTTAGACTCTTGTTGTACTTTTTTTGATACGCCATGAGCACTAAAAATTAAGTAAGACCCTTCCGGTACTTCACTGACATCTTCTATAAAAATGGCACCTTTATCTCTTAATCCTTCAACAACAGTACGGTTATGTACCACTTCATGACGTACATAAATCGGTGCGCCAAAGGCCTCAAGCGCTTGGTCTACAATTTCAATGGCACGATCTACACCAGCACAAAATCCACGGGGATTAGCGAGTTTAATTTGCATATTTTGACTTCTTTACTTGGTTAATTGGGTGTTATTTTAACTTAACTGCTTAAAATTAATAAAGGATAAAGAGAAGGTTCAATAAAGAACCTTCTGAGTTTTATCTCCTGCTCTTTTTACCTTGAACCTGCTCTCAAATATACCTAGATAATAAACCTTGGGAGCATCCTTTAGGTAATGGGATTTTAACTTCATATCCACCACCTGCAGCTTCTTGCATATCGTGATTATACATATCCGTCATACTTTCAATAATAATATCCTGATTGCCTTCTGGAAGTATAAGCTCAACTTTATCGCCTACTGAAAATTTATTTTTTACATTAATTTCAGCAATACCCGTTTTATTATCGTATGATCTGATTTCACCACAAAATTGTTGTTGGTGACTTTTAGAGTACCCTGTTATATAGTTTTGTTGTTCGTGGGTATGATGGCGTTGATAAAAACCATCGGTATACCCTCTGTTGGCAAGGTTCTCTAATACACCGATTAATTTTGGTTGAAAATCACGCCCAGCTAGAGCATCGTCTATAGCCTGTCTATAAGCCTGAGCTGTACGGGCAACATAGTAATGTGATTTAGTGCGCCCCTCAATTTTAAGGCAATCAATGCCTATATCGACCAAGCGCTGAACATGCTCAATAGCGCGTAAATCTTTAGAGTTCATGATGTAAGTGCCGTTTTCATCTTCCATCACAGGGAGTAACTCACCTTTTCTTCCTTCTTCTTCCAGAAAGTAAGTTTTATCAGCTAGAGGGTGACGCTCAGCACCACCACAGCTTGCATTGCTAATATCATTCATTGAAATAGCAGCATTATCTAAAACGTAATCACCCTCAGCATTTTCATGAGCGGGCAAGGTGTCATATTTCCAGCGACATGAATTAGTACAGGTTCCTTGGTTTGGGTCTCTATGGTTAAAATAGCCTGATAATAAGCAGCGACCAGAATAAGCAATACATAAAGCACCATGAACAAATACTTCTAATTCAATATCAGGGCATTGCTGGCGAATTTCCTCCACCTCATCTAAAGATAATTCACGAGAAAGAATGATGCGTTCTACTCCCATACTTTGCCAGAATTTTACACTAGCAAAATTAACAGTATTCGCTTGAACCGACAAGTGAATAGGCATTTCCGACCATTTTTCTCTGGTCATCATGATTAAGCCGGGGTCAGCCATTATCAATGCGTCAGGTTTCATGGCAACAACAGGTTCCATATCTGCAATAAAAGTTTTAACCTTTGTATTGTGAGGGATAACATTAGTTGCTAGGAAAAACTTTTTCCCTAAAGAGTGAGCCTCATTGATACCTTTTGCTAGGTTGTCTTCGAGAAAATCATTATTTCTCACACGGAGGCTATATCTGGGTTGCCCAGCATAAACTGCATCTGCTCCGTAAGCAAAGGCATAGCGCATATTTTTCAAGGTGCCGGCAGGGGAAAGTAATTCTACTTGTTTCATTGGGGTTTTTCGTTAATAATCAATTTGTTAGTATTCTAACATTTTTGTAAAAACAGGGGGGAGATTATGCTACTCATTGGATTTGTGTTATTAGCAATATGCCTGGTTTTTGGTGGTGCCTTTGTTTTGCTTAGGACTGCGAAAAAACCAAAATTACCAAAAGGTTTTAAACTCAGAGATGACGAGGACGGTGATGATGGTTCTAATAGCTGGTAAAACCTGACAGGTAAGTCGCTGTGAAAAATTATGTTAACAAAAAGTAATATAAAGACATATTCAAAATAACCATAAAGAACACTGAGGCTTAGTACTCAAAAAACTCAGTGTTTTTATGGTAAAAAAGTTAGATTTTTTATTATGATCTTAGATAAATGAACCAGTAAATTATACCGACAAAAAAACTACCACCAACAATATTTCCGAGAGTTACGGGTAATAGGTTATGTAAAAACCCTATTAAATTTAGCTTGGATAGATCAATTGACGGATCAACCATCTGTAGAATATCAGGGTTCATTTGCGCTAATATACCAGCTGGAATAAAATACATATTAGCGACAGAGTGTTCAAACCCCATAGCTACAAAACCTGTGATTGGAAATATAATAGTTAATATTTTATCGGTAACAGAATGGCAGGCAAAGCACATCCATACTGACATACAGACTAATGCATTACATAAAATACCGCGAGAAAATGCAGGTATAAAATCTAAATTCACTTTACTATTAGCAATTACTATTGCTTTGGCCCCAAGAGCCCCACCACTTATTAACCATTGGTCACTCAAGAAAATTAAGATAACAATCCCTATGGACCCGACTAAATTACCAACAAAAACAATTAACCAGTTGGTCATCAATTGTTTCAAGGTTATTTTTTTATCAACATAAGCCATTACTAATAAATTATTGCCGGTAAATAGTTCGGCACCTGCAATAATCACTAAAATCAAACCGAGGCAAAAGACTAAGCCACCTAGTAGTCTTGTGATACCTGAACTTAGGCTGGAATCGTGAATAACGAGGGTATAAAAAACGGCGGCAAAAGCGATAAATGCGCCTGCTAGCATAGATAAGGCAAATACTCTTAATGGGTCTAAAGTACTTTTACTGATACTAACTTTTTCAATTCGTTGAGCAATTTCTTTGGGTGTATAAGCATCAACACTAAAGTTTTCCATAATAGAGTCTCTATTTATAGCTTACAAACTGCCTAGATAAGTCACAATTTCATCAATATCTTGTTCAGATAATGATGAAGCAATACTGTTCATTGGCCCACCTTTTCGTGTCTTATTTTTAAAATTTAGCAGTTGTTTTTTTAAATAAGCAGATTGTTGACCGGCAAGCCTTGGGAAGTTTGCCATGCCTCTTGCTGTGCTCCCATGGCAACCTAAGCACATGGTAATTTTGTTTTTTCCCTTGATATCAACGAGGGGGCTTTTTTTATCCTTTTCCAATGTAATACTGGCAAAATAAGCAGAGATATTTTTTATCTCTTGTTTACTTAAGTTTTTAGCCATTGATTGCATCATAGGATTTATTCGCCTTCCCGATTGAAATGCTTTTAGTTGATTTTCAAGGTATAAAGCACGTTGACCGGCTAGGTTTGGATAGAATGCGCTTTGACTTTTACCTTCTATACCATGACACCCTTGGCATACTTCTGCTTTATTTTTTCCTGCTTCTATATCAGCAGAGTGTACTAAGGAGCTAAATGAAAAAAATGAAATAAATAAAACTGTAAAGAGCTTATAAAATGAAGTAGTCATTTGAATTGCCTTTTGTTAAATGGGTAAAACCGTAGTGGTAACCGTGTGAAGTACCATTCAATCATAAAAGGCGAAGAGTATAAAATCAAATAATAATTTTTGCTGATATGAATGTAAGGTGGATTAAAGAAATTATAATTGCTACTGATAATGAAATAGTAATTATCTCAGGTAGATTCACTATGTATACACAATCACTTTCCCCCAATCTTTTTGGCTATATCACCGTTAAATGTGGAATTTAGTTGGTTCTTAAGCTCTCACCAGCTGGAGAAGGCTTTTTTAGAGTGACTTCAACTTTTCATCCTCAGTCCTTAACGGTGGCATAGCCATCTTAAAAAATTGAAGTTGCTTTTGGATTAATGATATTAATAATATCAAAAGATTGTAATAGCGCTTCATCAATACAGTATGAAATTTGATTGGGCGATAAACCCAAGTGTTCAATAACGCCAGGTATGTAGCGGGGTTCAATCTCTTCCACATTAAAATCATATTTTGCACAGGGCTCTATGCAGCTGGCGATTTGACTGGCTACATGAAGTAAGCAAGTATCCTGGATAAATTGTTTTGAATTCAATGGGTCAAGGTGGTGACTAATCATTTGCCAGATGTTTTCAGGCAGTTGCCAAATTTTTAACAGTTCTGCACCTAATTCTGCGTAATTAAATCCTAAATTCTCAACTTCTGCAGCAATAATTGCACCTTCCCCCTGAGCTTTTTGGTTGAGAATTTCTCGTGATATTTCAGGACATTGAGTTATATAAATTAATCTGCCAATACTATGCAGTAAACCACCAATATATAAGCGTTCATGGTCAGCATGATTGAGTCGTTTAGCTAGTAATTTAGCGAGCACTGCACTGGTAATACTATGAAACCAAAAAATATCCATATCAATTAACTCAGCGGGTACGCCTTTAAAAGTTGTGGTTACTGAAGTTGTTAGTACCAGGATGCTTAGTTCTTTTAGCCCAATAATAGTGATAGCTCTGGAAACGGTATCTATTGTTGCCGGGAAGCCAAAATAAGAGCTGTTAACAATTTTTAAAATTTTTGCAGTTAAGGCCGGATCATTAATGATAATTTCTTCTAATTCCTTATTTGAAGGGTTGGAAGAATTAAGAACTTCATTGACTCTTAAAGCCACTTCGGGTAGTGAAAATAGAGATCTGACTTGATTGGCTAAAGATTGAGCATTCATTTGAAAACCTTAATACTGAAAAAAGGGGGGGGATTAACAGCCGACTAAATTATATTTTAAAGCACTCTGTCCCAAAGGGTGTTAATTATGAATAAGGAAGGTGCACGAAATAACTTGAGTAACTCGCTAGTCTTTTTGTCCATCTTCTGTGTTACAAAAACAGTTGCGTAGCTTGCTATGCGCCTGTATTCATGCTGTCGTTGCTAGCAATAAAAATCAACTTACTATAATTCCGCACTCGTGATTGAGTGAAGTATAGCATTTAAAGAAATTTAATAATAAGCACTGAGTTTATAGTGGCTTAACGATCAAAACCCCCTGCGTTCATCGTGAGCTCTGTGGTGAGAATATTAGGTTTTTTGCCCCCCCCTTGTTTATTGTTGGTATTCAATAAGTTCAAAATTTTTCACCACTTGCTTAACGCCTGTTTCTCGACGTGCAATTTCAGTTGCAACATTGGCTTCTTGTTGGTGAACTAGCCCAAGAAGGTAAACAACACCACTTTCTGTAACAACTTTTACGCGAGTAGCATCAAACCCTGGTAAATTTTTAATATTACTTAAAGATGATTTTATTTTTGTGGTGATGAACGTATCACGAGCGCGTGTAGCTAAAGAGGAAAGAGGGGCTATTTTCATTTCATTGTAAACAGATTTTACGCCTTTGATTGAGCGGACAATATTGATAACTTTATTGCGTAATGTCTCAGTAGGGGCTTCTCCAGTGACTAATACAATTCCATTATAAGCGGTAACATTAAAATGACACTGTTTTCGGGTATCATCATGGGAGTTTAACTCGATTCCTGCATTAATTTCTATACCTTCATCTTGTAAAATCTCTTCGCTGGTTCGACGATCATGCAATAGAGAAAGCCCTGTTATTTCGGCTAAGCCAGTCATTAGGGTTGAACATCCCGAGAGTATCATTGAAAAAAGAATAAACAGCATTATTTGTTTCATGCTTAGCCTCCAAAAAGTTGTTGGTCAATTAAATCACATAGGCAATGAGTAATCAGCAGATGTACTTCTTGAATGCGAGCAGTAGATTCTGAAGGTACGCGAATCTCAATATCCGTTTCATTGAGTAAAGAGCTTAATGCACCTCCATCTTTGCCTGATAGTGCGATAACACTAAGTTCTTTATCATGAGCTGCTTTAACCACGCTAAGAATATTACTGGAATTACCACTGCTCGTGTAAACAAGCAAAATATCTCCGGCTTGACCAAGTGCGCGTAATTGTTTGGTAAAGACCTCGTCAAAATGATAATCATTAGCTATTGAGGTGATCGTTAAAGTATCAGAAGTAAGGGCTATTGCGGGTAAAGCTGGACGCTCGCGTTCAAAGCGGTTGAGCATTTCAGAGGAAAAATGCTGAGCATCACCGGCAGACCCTCCATTACCACAGGTAAGAACCTTTTTATCATTAACAAGAGACTCAACAATTTTTTGTGATGCAAATTCTATCAACTCGCACAAACTAGTCATAGACTCTTGTTTAGTTTGAATGCTATCTGAGAAGTGGTTAATAATTCTATCTTGTAAGCTCATAGAGGTAATAATTAAATAAGAGGTGAGTTTGCATTACTTATGTTTGAAAGGCATTTTTTATCCAGTTAATGTCAGCGTTTTTAGACATGGCAATAACATCAAAGCGAATTTTGCTATTTACTTTATGGCTTGATAAGTAATATTGTGTTGTTGCTATTATACGGGATTGTTTTTTCTGCGAGATACTTTCTATTGCCCCCCCATATTTATTAGATTTTCTATACCTGACCTCAACAATAATAAGCGTCTCCGCATCCTTCATGATTAAATCAATTTCACCGTATTTACAGCTAAAATTTTTCTCAACAAGTTGTAGACCTTGTTGTAATAAAAAATCATAGGCCTGCTGTTCTGATTTTTCACCTTGTAATAGGTGTAAAGGGCGATAAAAATTGAACATTAGAGAGGTGAGTCTTGTAAATCAAAAGGCTCACCTTCTTCTTTAGGCTCCTGAATAACGGGGCTACCATTAATAAATTTTGCACAGCTTAACTGGCGAGTGACTCTATTTTCTAAATTAATAGATAACCCCCCTGTTGCACCTTGATAAGGTGCATTTGCAAGGTCAGCTAATCTTGAGCTTAAGTTGAAAGAATCTATACCTAGCGCAATAAGCCTTAAATACTTTTGAGGTAAGCGTTGCCAACTGTCTCGTAATGATTCTTTGCTGAGTTCCCCACTGTAAAGCTTTGGAAATACCCAAGGAATATCACAAAAAATAATGCCATTTAGATCAATATCTGCTGGTGGATTGGGTTCACCAGAATATATTTCAGGCAATGCGTAAACAGGGACTTGTGTTGCTCTATAAAATTGTAATTGTGGATAAATAGAGCGTGCTTTTTGGGGGGATGCAGAGAGAAAAATTGCATCAACATCTTTACGTCGCTGTTCTGTAAATTGAATATTACGGGCTAAGGTTTGTTTTAGTCTTTTATAGCGATAGTTACTTTCATCAAGGTTAAGTAGACTTTTTATTGATGGAGTGAAATCACTCGCACGCCTATTGTAGAACTGAGTTTCAAGAACAGTGCTATCACTTTGTTGCCAGAAATCGGTTAAATAGGCAGCCATACGATGGCCTTGGTTTGACTCTGGAGCCAAAATCAATACTTTTTCAACGCCGTCAGATTTTGCCTTATTAACTAATTCTTTAACTTCATCAATAGGGCTTAATCCAAATTGAAATAAATTATCTTTAGCCAGGTTGGAAACATGATTTAAGGCCAGGACAGGGGTTGTTAACTCGGTGCTTAAAGCAAGCTCTTGAATGTTATCTTTACTCAGCGGGCCAATAATTAATTCCGCACCTTCCGAAATAGCTAAATGATATAAATTAACTATATTTTCAATGGCTGAATCATAAAAGCGGATAGAAGGTTGTTCAGCTAGAGCTGATTGATGATAAGCTGCCATGAAACCAGCTTTTATAGCTTCTGTTGCTTTGGCATAAGGGCCAGACTCAGGAAGTAAAATGGCAACTGAATTAGGTGATTTAAAGGTATTTGTTAATCCTTGAGAATAGGACAGAATAAAATCTGTATTAGCCGGGTGGTGGGGATATAACCGTTGCCACTCCGTTAAATTAAGTTGAAATTCAATTGGACTTTGGTTTAACCTGCTGTCCTTAAGTATTTTTGCTAAAGCTATCCAGCCATTAAATATATTATCAGATGTATTTTGCTGATAATTAAGCATCTGAGGGGGTAATAAACTTAAAGTATCTAAAATAACTTTATTATTTTCAGATTGTTGCTCGACTGATTGCAGTAATGCTGAAAGTTTAATGCGTGCTTTAACACTTTTTAATGGCTTACCTGACAAAGATTGGGCAAAAGCCATAGACTGGTAAAATATAACTTGATCTGCCAGTGATAAATTGTAAGGCTGGATATTGTTGAGCCTATTAAGTGCTTGCTCCGCCTCACCTTCACTTAAGTTTATCTGGGCTAATATTAAATTTAATTTACTACCTTGCTCAACATCTAATGAAGTAGGGTTTATTTGGCTTATAATTGATTGAGCACTTGAGTTATCACCTGACTGTATAAAAGCCTCAGCCGCTAAAAGGTTAAACTCATCACGCTGGGTGGGTTTTGAGCTTGCAAGTGATTGATATAAATTGGCAGCTTGTTTATGCTGACCACTTTGAGTGAATGCTTCCGCAATAACAGCTTCATTCAACACCTGATAGTGTCGAGTTGACTCAGTCGCGCAACCCGAAGTTATAAAGAAGCAAAAAGTAATGACAGCAAAATAATGGCGATTCATAAACAGACTAGCCTATTGATTAAAAATGAGGATATGATTATTCTCAAATTTTAGTATTAAATTAAGAGATAAAATTATTAAATGTGCGGTAAATTATACGTTGTTGCAACACCTATAGGCAATTTAGCAGATTTTAGCTATAGAGCTGTGGAAATTTTAAAAACTGTCGACTTGATTGCCGCTGAAGATACAAGGCATGTCAAAATGTTGTTACAACACTACTCAATCAACAATAAGCTGATTTCCATGCACCAGCATAATGAAGAGCAAGCCGCACCAAGTTTGGTAGAAAAGTTAAAAGGCGGTTTAAATATTGCTTTAGTTTCTGATGCGGGAACACCATTATTAAGTGACCCAGGTATGCCATTAGTCAAGCTGGCAAAGCAACATGATATACAAGTGTCACCCATCCCAGGGGCATGTGCTGTTATTGCAGCATTATCAGTATCAGGCCTACCTGTTACACGGTTCACCTTCGAAGGGTTCCTGCCTAGAACTTCAACAGCTAGAAAAACATTTTTTAATGCAAAGAAAAGTGAAACTGCAACATGGGTTTTTTATGAATCCAGTCATAGAATCTTAGCTTCACTGGAAGATTTGTTAGAAGTTATACCAGGAGAGCGTCGTGTTGTAGTGGCTAGAGAATTAACTAAGTTGTTTGAAACAGTCGTTAACGATACTTTAGAAAGTGTGCTGGAAAAGGTGAAAAATGACAATAACATGCAAAAAGGCGAGTTTGTTGTATTGGTAGAAGGTGCTGTTATTGAAAAGCATACTGCAGAGATAACAGAAGAACAAAATCATATTTTGCAGGTTTTATTAAAACAATGCTCCATTAAAACAGCCGTAGCAATGGCCACTGAAATAACCGGCGCTAGAAAAAAAGTGTTGTATCAGGCCGCCTTGGATATGAAAGAGAACTAAAGTTTGTTAACTTAATACTACGCACGACCGGCCCCATGGGTAGTTAATGTCATTCAATTAAGAAGATAACAAGTTACCTGTAAGAGGGCAGTAATAAATAATATACCTACCTCTCTCTTGTCTTTTTAGCGCCCTTATTAACAATACAGTGTGGCTAAAATTCGCTTTATGGTAAGCCTTGTATAAATTTATATGGGTGTGTCAAGATAGCATCTTTCAGTGTATGACTGGAATAGCCCCCAAAATAAGGAAATCATTCCCAATGAGCTTACGTTATCAAATTAGTATCAGGATTTTATTGATTTCATTATCTATTTTTCTTTTAGGTGGTTCTATTGGTATTTGGCAGGCACGGGAATCAGTCAATAATGAGGTTGATTCCTCTATTAGTTTAGTTCTGCAGTTAATTAAAATTGGAATGGAATCCAATAAAACCCACCAGACTGATTGGTTGTTTCGATTGAGCCATTTGAAGCAGACAAGACATCTAAAAATTCAACTAAGAACGTCGACAGGTGAGATAGTGAATATTCCTACTCACCACTTAGTAAGTAAGATAGATGAAACGCCACCTGACTGGTTTATCAATTTAGTCAAAGGAGAGTACCCCAAAATAGAATACCCCATTGAAGTACGCAATGGTTTACCATTAAAACTGATTATTCAAGCTAACCCCATGGATGAAATTTCCGAAGCTTGGCAAGAAAGTATTGCATTTTTTAGCTCTTTGGTCGTTCTTGTTCTCTTGACCTTTCTGTCAGTGCAAGCCGTGTTTAATAAAACGATAAAATCCATTCATTCAATTGTAGAACACCTAAAAGCTATTGAGACGGGAGACTACCAGAACAAGCTAATGGGGTTTTCAACCCGAGAATATGATGAGATAGCTAAAGCCATTAACCATATGACTGATGTGCTGGATAAAACTAAAAAGAAAAACCGTGCATTGACTCAGCATTCATTGGAAATTCAAGAAGAAGAAAGGCGGCTCTTATCTCAAGAATTACATGATGAGTTTGGCCAATCTTTAACAGCCATCAAGGTAATGGCTGTGACAGCCGCTCATGAAAAAGCCAATACCCAACAAATCACTACATCTATTATCGAAATTTGTGACCACTTAGTAACGGTTGTTCGCTCAATGATGAAGCAGTTACACCCTTTAATACTGACAGAGCTAGGCTTAAAAGCTACGTTAGAAGACCTGCTTCAGCACTGGGAAGAGCGAAGTGTATCAACCGTATTTATTCTGCATTATGATGATGCAGTTGACTATATAGAGCAAACCATTGTGATACAAATTTTTCGGGTTATACAAGAAAGCCTAACGAATAGCATTCGCCATGCACAAGCCAGTCAGGTTACTGTCAGCCTTCAAATCAAACCAAGCCCAGATAGATTAGTTTTGACTGTTACTGATAATGGGGTAGGCTGTAATTATGATCAGTTAAGCTCCGGGTTTGGTCTGTTGGGGATGGAAGAAAGAGTGAAATTATTAGACGGGCATTTTAAAATACATACAGAAGTTAACAAAGGTATGCAAATTAAGGCAGAAATTCCCTTGGTATGAAATGTAAAATTAAAGTTTTGTTAGTCGATGACCATGCGGTGGTAAGAGCTGGTTTTAAGTTATTATTGACCACTTCACCTAATATTGAAGTGGTAGCAGAAGCCGAGAGTGGGGAGCAAGCTATTCAGCTTTATCCGTCCTGCTTGCCAGATGTTGTTGTGCTAGATTTATCTATGCCGGGCATCGGAGGCTTAGAAGTGATCAAGCGCTTGGTTTTTCGGTATAAAAATGTAAAAATTTTGGTCTTTAGTGTACATGATGAAAAGGTCTATGTGAATAGAGCTCTAAATGCAGGTGCAAACGGGTACATTACTAAAAATAGCGCACCTGAAATATTACCCGAGACCATAGAAGCTATTTATAACGGACACGCTTATGTTGAGGATGGCTTACTTAAAAAAAATACTGACGAAGCTTTGGATCAGTATGATTTTCAGTCGATTATTCAAACTTTTTCAGCGAGAGAATTTGATATATTTCGGTTGTTGGCAAAGGGTTTAACGGCACATAAAATAGCTGTGGAATTGTGCTTAGGGTATAAAACAGTAGCAAACTATATCACCCAGATTAAGAAAAAGTTACAAGTATCCAGTATTGCTGAAATAGCACATATAGCCATTTTATTGGGGGTTTTGAAGCATTAGCAGAAAAAAGGCGGCTTTTCGATGAGTAAGCCGGTCTATCACTTTGCTGGTGTCAGGTTGTTACCTCGATAGTAGCGTCTTTAATGATTGTCCATCAATAAGCAAATCAACAATGTGAGGTGTACCTTCTTTATTGATAGAGACTCTTAAATAAGCGGTATCATCTAGCCTCGCTTGGCGCAATAAACCCTCTGCTAATTTAGCTTTATTTTCAGCAATATAAAACCGATTTAATAGCTCTTGATGATCATCATATTGCATAAAACCATCACATTGTTTGGCGAGAGGGGTGTCAATCTTCTGTACTATAGGGGCTTGCTTGCCGACCTCGGTTAAACAAAAGGAACAGTTTTGTTTGCTACTGCATTTATTCCGTGGTGTTTTCCAGTCATAGGCCAGTTTAAAACGTAAATAGTGTCCACGCAATAAATCACGAGGATCATAGCCGGTAATAGCAAAGTCCCATTGCGTCCCTCTGCTTAAATGGAATTCGGCACGTACAATTAGCAAACATAATAAAACAAAAGGGAGCATAACAATCAGTAACAGTTTTTTATTACTCATTTTGTATCTCGCATTACTTTATCTTGTTGAGAAAGCCCAAAATACTGAGCTAATAAGCCTGCCTTTTTAAACCAGCCCCAAACGACTAGGAGTGTTATAACGCCACCAACCACTAAGCCAATGCCGGTTTCTAACATTGAGCCAAAGACTTCGAAGTAAATGAAAAGCAGGCGTATACAGATGAGTGCGGTCATCATATTAAATAGCCTGATGGAATGTGTTTGAAGGGCTGCCCATGTCAAAACAATCATATAAGCAACATTACTCAATGCACCTATCAAAGGGTAAGAGTGCTCATGCCACAATGCGCTAGCACCGATGGTGAAGGTGGCAATTAATACAATACGCATTGCTAGTTGAGTCTTTTTTGTTCGGGAGGGATAAAGCTTGGGAATAAATATTAGCATTACCATAGTGGCAAAAAAACAAATAATTAGAAAGAGCTGTAGCAATTTTGTTTCTTGCGCTGAACCAAAAATGTGCTCATACCACATAAATTGACAAAACCAGCCACCAATAATGATAGCCAACCAGCTACAGCGTGAAAGTTCACCTGCCATCACTGGACGGTTTTTTATTAACCAAGGAATGCGAGATAGCAATATAAAAAAGAAAGGTGTTAGGGTATATAAGGCACTAACTAAAGACTCCCATATATAACGTTGATAAGTCAATGTTGCTATAAAGTTGCTGATGACTTCTAGATTAAATGTATACGTGATAATTGTACCTATAATCCATAAAGTGGAAAGAAATTTCCCTCGGCCTAATAATACAATGGGCAGAGTCACCAGCGTCCACACCAACAGCAATTTGGCGATGCTACCACCCAGTTGATAGGTTTGGCCAATAAGTGCCATCGAGGCCAGCGTAAAACCATAATAAAAAATAACTAATACTTCCTGTAACCATTGACTGCGAGCACTGGGATTTTCTTGTAAAATAACACGATACAAAGTTAACGCGATAACAAGACATAAAATTAAGTCGACTGTTAATTTTATCCAGTTGGGTGTTTGCATCCAATTAGAAGCCACAACGGACACTAATCCTAAAATAATGGCAAAAGCACCTAAACCTCCAAATGCCCAGAGAGCAATAGGCTTTGATTGTTGCTTTTCAAATTCAATAATTTTATCGGCAGTAACACCGTCAATAAGTTACGCATTCTGCCACTGATTTAGTTTTTTTGATAATTCCATAAATGGTCATTCCTGAATTTGTATAATAAAAGCCAAGGTTATTTTATTAAAAATAATGGATGCTTAAAGCCACCTATCTTGTTATACCTTGTTGTCTTTACTCAATTTTTCAGTGTTCTTTTTATCTAAAGTGGTGATTCTGGGACTTTTTTAGAAAGTTCCTCAGCTATATTTGTTGATTTTAGCTTAATACTATTAGGTGATGAGTTTAAGCTTAAAGTATAGACAGAGGCTATTATTTTGCAGATTTATTAATCATTAACAGGCTTATTTGCGGTACAATACAGACAAGAGTTGGCTGAGCAGTCGCTGTTTTATTGCAAAATAAAGCGGAGGAAAGTCCGGGCTCCACTGGGCAAGGTGCCAGGTAACGCCTGGAAGGCGTAAGCCTATGGAAAGTGCCGCAGAAAATATACCGCCCAGCCCCTGAAATCTAGTTTCAGGGGCTGGGTAAGGGTGAAATGGTGCGGTAAGAGCGCACCGCGCTAGCTGGTAACAGCAGTGGCAGGGTAAACCCCACCTGGAGCAAGATCAAATAGAGAGGCAGACGCGTGGCCCGCGCGGCCTCTGGGTAGATTGCTTGAGCCGTTAGGTGACTAGCGGCCTAGATGAATGGCTGTTCTCGACAGAACCCGGCTTATAGGCCAACTCTTTTTTATCTTTTTCTAAGCTAAATCAAGTAAAATCTTTTTGTACTTTTTCAATCCACCTGTTTTTGGTGAATAATTAAATTTTTCTTTTGCTCTTATTTATCGACTTTTGATCTGCACCCCTTGGTTTAAAGTCTGTAGAAACAGTAGCTATTATCTGTTAGCTACTGAAGCCCCCCCATAAATTTTTTCTGTGTACTCTTTCCTAATTGTCTTTTTACGCCTTAATTTTTTCTATTTTTTTGTTTGTTATTCAGAGGATTATTACTTTTGTTAAATTCTTGGTAAATAGTGCGGTTAAAAAGTTTAAATCTCCTTTTTAGGTATTGTTTTTATTGCTTACTGATAAACACCTAACGTTCTTATGTAAAAAATTAGATTGTGCTACTAACCTTATGATAAAGAATTAGTTTTTTTTGAAAAAAATTGCCTTAATAAAGCGTTGCTAAAAAATAGAGCTAAGGCATTGTAAAAAAACAAAGATTTAAATGCGAATCGGTCTTGACTGACTATAAATAGAAATCTATAGTTGTTGATAAGTGGCGAAAAGTGGTGGAAAAGGGATTTTTTTGTTTAATTGTGGGTGATTTGTGTTTCGTGGTGTAAGTACTATCAATCTTGATGTTAAGGGGCGTATTGCAATTCCTACTCGTTATCGGGCGGAGTTACAGGAAAGTTGCGAGCGTCAAATGATAGTAACAATCGCAATGGATGAACGATGTGTGGGCGAAGCAGGCTGTCTTTGGTTATACCCTTTACCTGAATGGGAAAAGTTAGAACTAACCATTAGTAAATTGCCCGCTTTAAATAAAATGGCAGGAAGACTACGGCGGTTTTTAATTGGCAACGCTACGGAGTGTGATATGGATGCTCAAGGAAGATTATTATTACCTGAAAAATTAAGAACCTTTGCTGGAATGGAAAAGCATATCGTTTTAGTGGGTCAGTTAAATAAATTTGAAGTTTGGAGTGCACCTGCCTGGGGTGAGAAAGAGAGTGAATTAATGAAAGCGGATGATGTTTCTGCCTCTGACCTTGAAGAGCTTAGCGCCTTATCTTTTTAATGCAGCATTTATCTGTTTTATTTGAGGAGTCATTACAAGCTTTAAATATAAAGCCTAATGGTCTTTATATCGACTGTACTTTTGGGCGTGGTGGGCATAGCCGAGGGGTGTTGAAGCAATTAGGTGAAGATGGGCGATTATTAGCCTTTGACCGTGATTTAGCCGCTATTAATTCAGTTTATGCAGATGAAATGCGTAAAGACCCACGGTTTTCTTTACACCACGGCTGTTTTTCTGAATTGGAAAGTGTTGTTAAGCAATATGGCTGGTTTGGAAAGATTGATGGTGTGTTAATGGATTTAGGGGTTTCTTCTCCACAGCTAGATGACTCTTCAAGAGGTTTTAGCTTTATGAAAGAAGGTCCTTTAGATATGCGGATGAATGATACGGCGGGGTTATCCGCTGCTGAGTGGTTGCAACAGGTTAAAGAAAAAGATTTGGTTAAAGTGTTATTTGAATATGGTGAAGAACGTTTTGCTAGACGCATTGCCGGTGCGGTAATTGAGCGGCGAGGTGAAACGCCAATCTTAACTACTTTGGATCTGGCAAAATTGATTGAGAGTGTAGTGCCTAGACGAGAGAAGCATAAGCACCCTGCAACACGTAGCTTTCAAGCAATAAGAATTGAAATAAATAATGAGTTGGAAGAAATTAAAAATAGCCTTCAGCAGGTAGTAAATATATTGGCTCCTAGTGGTCGAATGGTGGTTATTTCCTTTCACTCATTAGAGGATCGTATTGTAAAACGATTTATCAGAAATGAGTCTGGGAGAAAGTTTAATCCAGGTAGATTACCTGTTAAAGAAATTGATATTGAACAAGGAGCACTAAAAAAAGTAGGTAAGGCCATTAAAGCAGGGAAAATAGAGTTAATGCAAAACCCAAGAGCGCGAAGTGCAGTTATGCGAGTCGCTGAAAGAATTTAGCAAATGTCATTTTCTCATATCTCTTTAATTGCAAGCTTGCTTTTAGTTTTGCTGGTATCCGCTTTGGCTGTGATTGCTAGTAAGTACCAGTCAAGACTGGTTTTTATAGCGATACAAGTACAAGAATCTAGTTTAGATAAGTATGAGGTTGAGTGGGGACAGTTGCAGTTGGAGCTTACAACCTTAACAGAAGAGAATAGAGTGGAGCGTGTAGCGGCTCGAAAATTAAAATTAAAAATGCCTGAGCGTGGAAAAATTATTTATCTTAAACCTTAATAATGATTGGGACGAAGCATATATCAACAGCCCCTGTTAATAAGGCAAATAAGTTTGAGATTAGACAAAAGTTATTATTAGCCGTCATGTTGCTTGGAATGGCCGTGTTGGTCGGGCGAGCTGTTTTTTTGCAAGTTATAGATAAGCAGTTCTTACAAAAACAAGGAGATATAAGGCATGTTGGGGTGGTATCTGTCCCAGCCTATAGAGGTAAGATTGTAGATAGAAACAATGAGCCTTTAGCGATTAGTACCCCGGTTGAATCTGTTTGGGTTAACCCCAAATTTTTTAAAGAAAACGAAGAGAGCAAGTTTAAACAAGCGGCAAAGTTACTTAAAGTGCCCACTAAAAAAGTGAATGCTTTATTAAAACCAGGGGTTAAAACGCGGTTTAGTTATTTAAAAAGGCGGATTAATCCATTATTAGCGGCAAAAATAAAAGCATTGCAGATAAGTGGTGTTTATTTTGAAAGGGAGTTTAAACGCTTTTACCCCGCTGGGGCTGTTTCTGCTCATGTGGTTGGGTTTACTAATGTCGATGATATTGGCCAAGAAGGAATGGAACGGGGCTACGAACAAAGTTTAAAAGGAATACCGGGTAAAAAAAGAGTGATAAGGGATGGTCGACGACGCGTTATTAAAGATGTAGAAAATATCCAAGATCCTATTTCAGGAAAGGATCTTGTTTTAAGTGTTGACCAAAGAATTCAATATATTGCTTTTAAAGCTTTGCAAGAAGGGTTTATAAAGAATAAGGCTTTATCTGCGGCTTTAGTTGTTTTAGATGCAAAAAATGGTGAAATATTAGCAGTAGCTAATCAGCCGGCTTTTAATCCCAATACAAGAAAAGGGTTAAAGGCTAATGCGGTGCGTAACCGTGCCTTACTGGATGCTTTTGAACCCGGTTCAACAATAAAGCCTTTTGTTATTGCTGCTGCCTTGGACGGTGGTTTTATTGATGAAAATATTAAGATAGAAACGCATGGTTTTTATCGCGTGGGGCGTAATTTAGTTAAGGATGTGCATAACTATGGCACTTTGGATTTGATGCATGTGTTGAAAAAATCCAGCAATATTGCGGCAAGTAAGATTGCGCTAAGTATGCCGAGAGAATATTTTTGGAACAGTTATAACCAGTTAGGTTTTGGGGTATCTGCTAATGCTGGTTTTCCAGGAGAGACAAGTGGTTCACTACTTGACTTTCAGCGGTGGAATGATTTTGAGCATGCGACTTTGTCGTATGGGTATGGTGTTTCAATGTCGGTGTTACAACTGGCAAGGGCTTTTACGGCTTTGGCAGACAATGGTGTCTTGCACTCTGTTAGCTTATTAAAGCGAGAGGTGGATTATGATGCAAAACGTGTGTTTTCAAAGGATACCGCAAAAAAAGTAACCGAAATGCTGGAGCATGTGATTGAAAGAGGTGGGACGGCTTATCAAGCAAGAGTTGATGGCTACCGAGTTGCAGGGAAAACGGGTACGGTAAAAAAGGCTATTGCAGGGGGTTATGCTAATGATCGTTATTTAGCTGTTTTTGTAGGTCTAGCTCCAGCCAGTAAGCCACGGTTTGTAATTGCAGTCATGGTAGATGAGCCAAGTGCTGGGAAATATTATGGTGGCTTGGTGGCTGCTCCAATATTTGCAAAGGTTATGGCTGGAGCGCTAAGAATTTATGGTGTTGCACCTGATAAGGAGGACACAATGCCGGTATTACTGACTAAAGCCGAATGATTATTGCTGATTTATTGGATGGGTTGACTGATAGCTCATTACAAAAAAACATGACGGATATTCGAGGTATTGTCCTTGATAGCAGGAAAGTAAAGAAAGGGTTTGTTTTTATAGCAATTGCAGGGGCTATTGAACATGGCTTGGGTTATGCCAATAAAGCAATAGAAAATGGTGCTTTTGCCATTATCTATGAGGCAAAAGGAAGTGAGGCATTTTCACCTGAATTGTTAGGTTGCTACAAGCTAAAAGTGACAGATTTGACGGCAAAATTAAGTCGTATTGCTGATAGGTTTTACCAGTCACCTTCTAAAAAAGTTGATGTGATTGGAGTGACAGGAACAAATGGTAAAACCACTTGTAGTCAGTTTTTATTACAGTTAATACCAGCAAGTGCTGTTATAGGTACATTGGGCTGGGGAGAGAAAGGAGAATTAAAGCAAACGCAAAATACTACGCCCGATGCTTTAACTGTACAGCAGGTATTGGCAGATTTTGTCACTTTAAAAAAGCAGGCCGTATTGATGGAAGTTTCATCACATGGTTTAGACCAGGGCAGAGTAGAAGCGGTTAATTTTAAAGGTGCGCTATTTACTAATTTAAGCCGAGATCATTTAGATTATCACGGGTCTATGGCGGCCTATTTAGAGGCAAAATTAAAATTATTTAGCCGATCTGAATTACAGTTTGCTGTGGTTAATGCTGACGATAAAAATAGTCAAAAAGTATTAGCAGTGACGCATAGCCAAGTGCAGTGCTGGGCTTTTAGTGTAAAAGGAAATGAAATTGACAATGCAGAAAATATATCAGTTGCTGAGGTGAAATTTAGCCTAAAGGGAATTACTGCTGTTGTTTGTTGGCGAGGTCAAAAAGTATTAGTCCAAAGCAAAATTGTAGGTGACTTTAATTTAGCCAATATATTGGCAGTTATTACGGTGCTATTGGCTCAAGGGTATTCTTTAGACTTAGCCGCTAGTAAAGTAAATAACTTGCTACCTGTTGTAGGCAGAATGGAGCGCTTTGGCGGCGGCGATAAGCCATTTGTATTTGTTGATTATGCACATACCCCTGATGCACTAGAAAAAGTGTTATCAGGATTAAGGAAATATTGTAGACAAAAAATATATGTTGTTTTTGGTTGCGGTGGTAATAGGGATCAAGGTAAACGAGCGGAAATGGGAGCTATTGCAGAAAGATTAGCGGATCAAGCAATTATTACAGATGATAACCCTAGAATGGAAGCGGCAGAAAAAATAGTGAATGATATTTTGACAGGTTTTGTTACTAAGCAAGCCGAGGTGATTCAAGACCGTGAACAGGCAATACAAAGTGTGATAAGTAGGGCAAGTGAAGGAGATTGTATTGTTATTGCGGGGAAAGGACATGAAGCTTATCAGGATATACAAGGTGTTAAATACAAATTTAGTGATCAATTAGTGGTAGAACAAGCATTATTAGAAAAAGCTGAATATTAATGGAAATGCTATTAACTGAAATTGCGAAGGCAGTAAGTGGAAAATTATATGGCGATGACTTGGCTATTTCGGCAGTCAGTATAGATACTCGAACCTTAGCAAAAGCAGATTTATATATTGCAATAAAAGGGCTGAATTTTGATGGACATGATTTTATTGATCAAGCCAAAAATGCAGGAGCAAGTGCTGTACTGGTAGCACAAAAGTGTGAGACTGAATTGCCGCAGATAGTCGTTAAGGATACGCATTTAGCTTTGGCTGAATTGGCAGGGGCCTGGAAAAAAAGGCTAAAGTAAAAACAGTTGCAGTAACAGGTAGTAATGGCAAAACTACGGTTAAAGAAATGATTGCCAAAATTTTAAAAGTAGATGCCAGTGTGTTATTTACGCAAGGTAATTTTAATAATGATATTGGTGTTCCACTTACTTTATTAAAACTACAGCAAACACATGACTATGCCGTAATAGAAATGGGGGCAAACCATATTGGTGAGATTGCATATAGCAGTCAGTATGCTCAAGCCGATGTTGCCGTGATTACTAATGTGGGTGCAGCACATATAGAAGGTTTTGTTAGTCTTGATGGGGTGGCAAAAGCTAAGAGTGAAATTATTTCAGGGTTGGGTGGTGATGGTATTGCAATTCTGAATAGAGATGATGAGTTTTATGGTTTTTGGGCGGAAATAGCTGAGGATAGAAAAATCTTTAGCTTTGGGGAGCATAAATCTGCTGATGTGAGAGCAAAAGATATTAAGCCAACGGTTGAAAATAACAAGTTTATAACGCAGTTTGTGTTATCAACTGGTGAAGCTGAAGTAATTATAAATTTGGCCTTAGCAGGACAACATAATGTTATTAATGCCTTGGCGGCGGCTACAAGTTGTTTAGCACTTGGGATTGAGTTGCAACAAATAAAACAAGGGTTGGAAAAAATGCAACCCGTTATGGGAAGGCTACAACCCTTGGTTGGAAAAAAAGGGAATCTAATTATAGATGATACTTATAACGCAAACCCCAGTTCGGTAGAGGCAGCTTTGGATGTGTTAATGCAATGTGAAGGTGAGTCTTGGTTTGTAATGGGCGCACTGGCTGAACTGGGAAAAGAAAGTGTTAAAAAACATCAGCAATTGGGTGAACTCATTAAATTAAAAAAAGTAGAAAAGTTGCTCACTATAGGCTCTGATGCTGAATCTACCTCCCATTCATATGGTAGAGGAGCCATTTTTTTTAATTCACACGAGGAGTTAATAGCTTATTTAGAACAAAAAATGAATGGGGATGAGACGGTACTAATTAAAGGCTCCCGTTCGCAAAAGATGGAAAGAGTTGTCGAAGCGATAGTTACAGATTTCAGGACATAAAGGCAAAAAATGTTACTTTATTTAACAGATTATTTAATGAACTTTGATGGTGGTTTTCGAGTATTTCAATACTTGACTTTAAGAGCTATTTTAGGCGCATTAACTGCATTAATAATTTCCTTTATTGTCGGGCCCGTGATGATAAGAAAATTAACGAGAAAAAAAATTGGACAGTCAATTAGAGAGGATGGTCCAGAAAGTCATTATGAAAAAGCAGGGACACCCACTATGGGGGGGGCATTAATACTGGTAGCGATAGCGATTAGCACACTGCTTTGGGCTGACCTGGAAAACCGTTATGTTTGGGTGGTATTAATTGTCACACTGGGACACGGCATTATTGGATTTGTTGATGATTACAGGAAAGTCATGCAAGGAAACAGTGATGGCTTATCGGCAAAAGCCAAATTATTTTGGCAATCTGTAATTGCATTGGGGGTGGCAGTTTTTTTGTATATGACAGCAGAGGTCGCTGCAGAAACACAATATATTGTTCCTTTTTTTAAGGATGTCATGATTGATATAGGTTGGGCTTATATTATTGTGACTTATTTAGTCATTGTGGGGTCTAGTAATGCGGTGAATTTAACAGATGGGCTTGATGGTTTAGCTATTATGCCGACAGTGATGGTTGCTGCTGCATTAGGTATTTTTGCTTATTTATCTGGAAATATAAAGTTTGCAGAGTATTTGGCTATCCCCTATTTACCAGAGTCTGGTGAGCTAATTGTTTTTTGTGCTGCTCTTGTTGGGGCCGGCTTAGGTTTTTTATGGTTTAACGCATACCCTGCTATGGTATTTATGGGGGATGTAGGTGCTTTAGCATTAGGAGCCGCATTAGGTATTTTGGCTGTACTTGTTCGACAAGAGATTGTTTTGATGATTATGGGGGGCGTATTTGTGGTTGAAACTGTCTCCGTAATTATTCAGGTTGCTTCCTATAAATTAAGAGGAAAACGGGTGTTTTTAATGGCTCCTATTCACCATCATTATGAATTAAAAGGCTGGCCTGAACCAAGAATTATTGTGCGGTTTTGGATCATCACCTTTATTTTGGTGTTAATTGGTCTGGCAACATTGAAATTGAGATAAAAATGGATAGAGAGGCTATATCAAAATTATTAGATAACACATTATCTTTGAATCAAGACTCAAAGGTACTGGTTGTTGGTTTAGGGGATACAGGGTTATCTGTTGCAAAATATTTATATACCCAGGCTATTCCTTTTGCCGTTATTGATAGTAGAGATAAACCACCATTAAATGATGCATTGTTAGCTGACTATCCTGATACACCGGTTTTTACGGGTGGGTTTGATGAAGCAGCATTTAGAGTAGCAACACATTTGGTTGTGAGCCCAGGTGTTTCCTTACAAGAGGTTTCAATTCAAAAGGCTTTGGGTGCAGGCGCAAAATTACTCAGTGATATTGATTTATTTGCCTGTAGTACAGATAAGCCTATTGTGGCCATAACGGGTTCCAATGGTAAAAGTACAGTGACCACCATGTTAGGAGATATGGGAATTGCAGCAGGTGTAAAGACAGCAATTGGTGGGAATTTAGGAACGCCAGCATTAGATTTACTTAATGAAAATAATGAGCTTTATGTTATAGAGTTATCAAGTTTTCAGTTGGAACGTGTTTCTTCGTTAAATGCGAAAGTTGCCACGGTATTGAATGTGTCAGCCGACCATTTGGATAGACATGATGGATTTAAGGGTTATGCGCAGGAAAAACAAAAAGTATTTTCGGGTAATGGGGTGATGGTCTTAAATGCAGATGACCCTATTGTTAAGGCAATGCAGATTGAAGGTAGGGAAGCAAAGTTTTTTAGTGTAAAAAGTAATATAGGTTTTCATTTACAGCAGTATCAAGGTGAAAATTGGTTAATGCATAAGCAACAACCCCTGATACGGCAACAAGAAATACCTCTTGAAGGTCTGCATAATGTAGCCAATGCACTTGCAGCTTTAGCCATAGGATCAGCGGTTCCTTTAGATGAAAAAGCAATGTGTGATGCGTTGAGAAAATTTAAAGGCTTAGAGCATAGAATGCAACGAGTGGCTAATGTAAAAGGCGTAAGCTGGATAAATGATTCTAAAGCAACAAATATTGGAGCGTGTGTGGCAGCTTTGCAAGGCTATAACAAGAAAGTAATCTTAATTGCGGGGGGGGATGCAAAAGGAGCTGATATCAATGAGCTAATTCCCGTGGTAAAAGAAAAAGTAAAAACCATCGTTTTAATGGGAAAGGATGCGGACATTATTGATGCAGCAATTAATGGTAGCGTACCTACTTATAAAGTTAAAAATGTAAAGCAGGCTGTTAAATTAGTATCAACATTAGTCACAGAAGGGGATAGCGTATTGCTAAGCCCTGCCTGTGCAAGTATTGATCAATATAAAAATTACCAGGATAGAGGAGATAAATTTACATCAGCTGTGATGGAGTTAGTTGCTTGAATAACAATGATTTAAAAAGATTTTATTTAGATTATCACCTGCTTTTTATTTGTATTAGTTTGCTGATGATGGGGTTTATTATGGTGACCTCGGCCTCTCTGCATTTAGGGGATAAGATGGCTCATCATAATTATATGTACTACCCTACCAGACAGCTGTTACATATAGTGCTTGGTATTTGTATGGCAGCTGTTGTTGTAGCTATTCCACTAAGGGTATGGGAAAAATCGGGGGCATGGTTATTTATTTTTGGCCTTGCTTTATTGGTGTTTGTGTTGATACCAGGCGTGGGTCTTAAAGTAAAGGGCAGTATCAGGTGGATGTCCCTTTTTGGAGTAAGAATACAAGTATCAGAAATTGTAAAATTTATTGCTGTTGTCTATATGGCAGGTTATGTAACCAGGCACCAAGAAGATGTACAGCAGTCAACTTATGGCTTAGTGAAACCGTTGTTATTATTTTCTATTGCATGTGTCTTATTATTACTGGAACCTGATTTTGGTTCTGCAGTTGTTATTTTAGTGATTGCAATGGGAATAATGTATTTAAGTGGTGCTCGCTTATGGCAGTTTTTGATACTGATTACCATTGTTGCCATATTAGCGGTGTTACTGGTGTATTTTTCACCATATCGCTGGGCAAGGGTAACAGGATTTATTGATCCTTGGGCTGATGCACAGAATACTGGGTTTCAACTGGTACAAGCGTTAATTTCGTTTGGTCGAGGTGAGATATTTGGTGTTGGATTGGGCAGCGGGATCCAAAAATTATTTTATTTGCCCGAAGCACATACTGACTTTTTATTGTCGGTTATTGCTGAAGAGTTAGGTTTGATTGGGATATTAAGTGTTATTGCCCTTTTTAGTTTATTGGTTTGTCATGCCTTTTCTCTTGCTGTTAAAGCTGAGGAAGGAGGGGATAATTTTGCAGCTTTTATTGCTTATGGGCTAGGTATCTGGTTTGGATTTCAGGCTTTTGTCAATATAGGAGTCAATATGGGGATGCTACCAACCAAAGGGTTAACGTTACCACTGATGAGTTATGGTGGTGGAAGTATGATTATTATGTGTGCAGGAATGGCTTTATTGTTTCGTGTATATAGTGAAGTAAAACAAAAACAATTGAAACAACAGAGAGGATAGGTTTAATGGGGCAACGTATTGTAATTATGGCTGGTGGTACAGGGGGGCATGTCTTCCCCGCACTTGCTGTTGCCCAGTATTTACAAGCCAAGGATTGGGAAGTCAGCTGGATCGGAACACAGCGAGGCATGGAAAGTAAAGTGATTCCTGCCAATGGGATTGAAATAGATTGGTTATCTGTACAAGGACTTCGAGGCAAGGGGATTGCTGCAAAAATAAGTAATTTTAAACTTTTACTTAAGGCCTTGTGGGAAGCTTACGGTATCTTGCGAAAACGCAAACCTGATGTGGTGTTAGGAATGGGAGGGTATGTTGCTGGGCCTGGTGGAATAGTCGCAAATTTAATGGGAATCCCTTTAGTTATTCATGAGCAAAATAGGATACCTGGGACAACCAATAGATTATTGATAAAAAAGGCTAATAGAGTTTTGGAGGCTTTTCCTGGAAGTTTCCCTTCCATTGTCAATGCGGTTTTTACGGGGAACCCATTAAGAACTCATTTTTTAGATTTTCCAGAAAAACAAGTTTGGACAGAAGAGTTAGAAAGACCTTTTCGTATTTTAGTGGTGGGAGGAAGTCAAGGCGCAAAAGTTTTAAATGATACGGTTCCAGCAGCGACAGCCAATTTGACTAAGATAGAAATAAAGCATCAAACAGGAACCGCCGCATTAGAGTTGGTAACTAAAAAATATGCAGAACTTGGAATTGATGCACAGGCTATTGAGTTTATAGATGATATTGCATCAGCTTATCAATGGGCAGACGTAGTGATATGCCGCTCTGGAGCAATGACCGTCAGTGAAGTAGCAGCAGCAGGTATTCCAGCAATTTTTATTCCATTGCCTCATGCGATTGATGACCATCAAACAGCAAATGCACGTTATTTATATGATGATGGGGGGGCGGTTTTGTTAGCACAAAGTGATTTTAATGAAACATCATTAATTATGGCTATTCAGCATGTTAAAAGTTCATTTAAACAAATGTGTCAAATAGTAAAAAACAAAGCAAAATTAGAAGCAACAGCGATTGTGGCTAATATTTGTATACAGGAAGCGAAATAATGAATATGCCCGATATACAAAGACCTACACAATTACTTGGTGTTATAAATAAAATTCACTTTGTAGGTGTCGGTGGTACGGGAATGAGTGGTATTGCCGAAGTGTTATCTAATTTAGGTTATGACGTTTCCGGATCTGATATTAAACAAAGTGCAGTCACCGAAAGGCTTGAACAAAAAGGAGTTACTGTACATATCGGTCACTGTAAAGAAAATGTAGAAAATGTAGATGTAGTGGTGACATCTACTGCGGTAGATAAACAAAATGAAGAAATCAAAGCGGCCTATGAAAATAGGATTCCTGTTATTCCCCGTGCGGAAATGCTGGCAGAATTAATGCGATTTAGATTTGGAATTGCAGTCGCAGGTACACATGGAAAAACGACTACCACAAGTTTAGCCGCCAGCATACTTGCAGAAGGGGGCTTAGATCCTACTTTTGTGATTGGAGGACGATTAAATAGTGCAGGAACTAATGCAAAACTTGGTTTAGGTCAATATTTAGTGGCAGAGGCAGATGAAAGTGATGCTTCATTTTTGCATTTACAACCGATGATGGCGGTGGTGACTAATATTGATAGAGATCATATGGAAACATACGGTGGAAGCTATCAGCGATTGAAAGATACCTTTTTAGAGTTTTTACATCATTTACCCTTTTATGGTCTGGCTGTTATGTGTTTGGATGATCAGGGTGTGCAAGAAATTCTGCCAGAGATTGCAAAACCAGTAAAAACCTATGGCATACATAAAGATGCAGATGTACGTGCTACTGAGATAAAACAGGATGGGCTACAAACATCATTTACCGTTGAGCGGTGGGGAAACCATAAACCTCTCTGTGTCACGCTTAATATGCCTGGCTGGCACAATATGTTGAATGCACTGGCTGCTATAGCTATTGCAACCAGGTTGGATGTAGAGGATGAAGCCATTATAAAAAGTTTAGAAACTTTTAAGGGTATTGGGCGGAGGTTTCAATTAAATGGTGATATTGAATGTAACGGTGGGAGTATTACATTAGTTGATGATTATGGACACCATCCAAAAGAGGTGGCAGCAACTTTTGAAGCTATGCATCAAGCTTGGCCTAATAGACGAAAAGTTGTCATTTTTCAACCTCACAGATATACCCGTACTCGGGATTTATTTGAAGACTTTGTTGATGTACTTTCTACTGTTGATGTATTGATTTTATTAGATATTTATACGGCCGGTGAAGCTGAAATTACAGGCGCAAATGGACAGGCTTTATCAAGAGCAATAAGAATCAGAGGTCAAGTTGATCCTGTTTTGTTAAAGATCATGCTGATTTAGCAAATATTCTAGCCGGTATTGTAAAAAAAGATGATGTGGTACTAACCATGGGCGCAGGAAATGTAGGACAAATTTCAGCAGAATTACCAGAGAAATTAACAAAGGCCTTAAAAAGATGAAAGGTACTTTATTAATAAATGAGCCTTTAGATAAATATACCAGTTGGCGCGTTGGAGGGCCAGCAGAAAAAATGTATTTGCCAGCAAACAGGGAAGACTTAATTGCATTTTTAAAAACATTGCCCGAGCAGGAAAATATTTATTGGTTAGGTTTAGGCAGTAATTTATTAGTTAGAGATGGTGGTATTAAGGGAACGGTTATTAATACGCGTGGCCGATTAAAAGATATGCGCTTAGTCGATACAGCAAAAATTTATATTGAAGCCGGTGTTCCATGCCCACATGTAGCAAAGTTTTGTATGGGGCTGGGCTTGGTGGGGGCTGAATTTTTAGCCGGTATTCCAGGGACAATAGGTGGTGCATTAAAAATGAATGCGGGGGCTTTTGGTGGCGAAACCTGGAATATTGTTGACAGTGTTGAAATGGTCAATGCTAGAGGTGATGTAGCAAAAAGGGCTGTTGAAGACTTTGAAGTTGCTTATAGGTCAGTTAAAGGAATAGAAGGCGAATGGTTTATATCAACTGAATTAAAACTAAGCCAAGGCGAAGCAGAGTTAAGTCAATTAAAGATTAAATCATTATTAGAACAACGTGGATTAACGCAGCCAACAAATAAACCAACCTGTGGCTCGGTATTTAAGAACCCCCCAGGTGATTATGCAGCTAGACTTATAGAAGCATCTGGGCTTAAAGGTTATGTGATGGGCGGTGCATGTGTCTCAGAAAAACATGCAAATTTTATTGAAAATACTGGGGATGCTACGGCTGCAGATATAGAGGCATTAATTGCTTATATCCAGCAGCAAGTAAAAAAACAATATGGAATAAATTTGCAGCCTGAAGTTTGTAGAGTAGGTGAAGTGCTGTGAAGCCAGTGAATATCCAACAGGCTGAAAAGTTTGGTCGAGTCGCCGTGTTAATGGGAGGATGCTCTGCTGAAAGAGAAATCTCCATTAAAAGTGGACTGGCAGTATTTGATGCCTTGAAAAGGCAGAGGGTCGATGCTGTTGTTATAGATGTTAAAGACAATCCTATTGAAGTGTTAACAGGGCAGAAAGTGGATAGAGTTTTTAATATTATTCATGGGCGAGGTGGAGAAGACGGTATTTTACAAGGTGTGCTGGATATTATGAAACTACCTTATACCGGCTCGGGTGTTATGGCATCAGCACTCACAATGGATAAATTAAGAACTAAACTTTGTTGGAAAGGGGCTGGGCTTGAAACTCCAAAATGGTTTGTTTTGACTAACGATGAAGATATAGAGAGGTGTATTGAAAGTTTAGGTTTTCCCGTTATTGTGAAGCCAGCCCAGGAAGGCTCTAGTATTGGAATGAGTAAGGCAAATAACGAAGATGAATTAAAGCAGGCATTAACAGTAGCAGAAAACTATCAGTGTGATGTATTTGCTGAATCCTGGGTTACAGGTAATGAATATACGGTTGCTGTTTTAGCAGGGGAAGCATTAGCCGTTATTCGACTGGAAACAAAGAATGTATTTTATGATTATGAGGCGAAATACCAGTCTAATAGTACTCAATATCATTGCCCTTGTGGATTAACAGAGCAGCAGGAAACCAAATTAAAAAACTTGGCTGTTGAAGCTTGTAAAGTTGTGGGTGTAATAGGCTGGGGAAGGATTGATATATTTATTGACGAAAATGAAAGAGCACAATTAATAGAAGTCAATACAGTACCAGGAATGACCGACCATAGCCTTGTCCCTATGGCTGCAAAAGCAGAAGGTTGTAATTTTGATGAATTGGTTTGGCGTATTTTAGAAACAACTGTGAATGAATAAAACGACCATACATTTTTTTACGGGTTTAATTTTAGTGTTGGTAGCTGGCTGGCAAGGCTGGGAAGAGGTAAAAGCACAAGGGGCTGATTGGTTACCTGTTAAATATGTAAGAATTGAAGGTACTTTTCAATATATTGCAAAAGGTGAAATAAAGCAGTTGTTGCGAGAGCAGGTTGTTAATGGTTTGTACAATGCTGATATTCAACAAATTCAGGTTTCTGTGGAGGCTTTACCTTGGGTCAAATCAGTAAGGGTTAAACGGGTATGGCCTGATGCTCTTAATATAGAGATTAAAGAGCAAATTCCAGTGGCACGTTGGGGGGACGAAGCTTTACTGAATATAAAAGCTGAAATATTTAAACCTGTAGTACGAAATAATTTTAGCTCTTTGCCTTTATTAAGTGGGCCTGATGGGTATGCAGTAAAAATGCTAAAGGTGGCAACTGATTTATCAGCTGAATTAGCTGATAAATCAATGGTATTAGCAGAACTTCATATTAATGAAAGAAGAGCATGGAATATAAAATTACAAAATAAAATGCTATTAAATGCAGGAAGAAATCAGCCTTTGAAAAAAATACAGCGATTTTTAAAGACGGTTTACTTAATAGGGAAAGAGCAAATAGCAAAAATTGCAGTGGTTGATTTGAGATATTCAAATGGATACGCGATAACGTGGAAACAAGGTGAAGCAAAAATAAACTGGAAAAAATTAGCTGAAATGAACAAAACATAAAGCGTATTGAATATGGCAAAAAAAATAGAGCGAAATATTATTGTAGGATTGGATATTGGCACATCAAAGGTGGCCGCTATTGTGGCTGAACATACGGGTAATGATGAAATTGAAATTATTGGTATTGGACGAGCACCTTCAAAAGGATTGAAGAAAGGTGTGGTGGTTAATTTAGAGTCAACCGTACATTCAATTCAGCGAGCAGTAGAAGAAGCGGAATTGATGGCAGGTTGTCAAATTCGATCCGTTTTTGCTGGAATTGCGGGTAGCCATATTAAGAGTCTAAATTCACATGGCATTGTAGCTATAAAAGACAAGAGGTTATGCAATATGATATCGACAGGGTTATTGATTCTGCACGCGCAGTTGCCATCCCCGCCGATCAAAAAATATTGCATATTTTGCCCCAAGAATTTGTAATTGACCAGCAAGAGGGGATTAAAGAGCCGATAGGTATGTCAGGGATAAGACTAGAAGCAAAAGTACACATGGTGACAGGAAGTGTCAGTGCGGCTCAAAATATAATCAAATGTATTCGGCGCTGTGGTTTAGAGGTGGAGGATATTGTTTTAGAGCAATTAGCATCTTGTACATCAGTATTAACTGAGGATGAAAAAGAACTGGGTGTTTGCTTAATTGATATTGGTGGTGGAACCACTGATATCGCTATTTTTTCAGAAGGGGCTATTAAACATACCGCAGTTATTCCTATTGCAGGTGATCAAGTCACTAATGATATTGCTGTTGCATTAAGAACGCCTACAAAAAGTGCGGAAGAGATTAAATGCCAATATGCCTGTGCTTTGACACAGATGGTAAGTTCAGAAGATATGATTAATGTGCCCAGTATTGGCGATAGGCAACCTAGGAAGATATCAGCACAAAACCTAGCTGAAATTGTTGAGCCAAGATATGAGGAATTAATGTTGCTAGTTCAGGCTGAATTAAGACGCAGTGGGTACGAGGACCTTATTGCTGCAGGGGTGGTGCTAACTGGCGGAAGCTCAAAGGTACAAGGCTTAGTTGATTTGGCGGAAGAAATTTTTCATATGCCGGTGCGTATGGGAGTTCCACAGCATGTTTCAGGTTTAACTGATGTGGTGCAAAATCCTATTTATTCTACTGGGGTAGGGTTGTTGTTGTATGGGAAAGATCACCACGGCAGAGTTGAAGATGTCAGCGGTGGTAATGGGGTGTGGGCCAGAATGAAAAATTGGTTTCAAGGTAATTTTTAAAATGTATTGGTGTAAGTGAGGGCGAGAAAATGAAATACGAATTAATGGATATGTGCAGTGATGGAGCGGTAATAAAAGTAATCGGTGTAGGCGGTGGCGGTGGTAATGCTGTTGACCATATGATTGAAAGCCATATTGATAGTGTTCAATTTGTTTGTGCCAATACAGATGCACAGGCTTTACGTCGATTGAATGTAGAAACAAAGGTGCAATTAGGCATTGAACTGACAAAAGGTTTGGGAGCAGGAACTAAACCAGAAGTGGGTAAGATGGCAGCAGAAGAAAATAAAGAGCACCTAAAAGAAGTGATTGATGGTGCTGATATGGTGTTTTTAACAGCAGGTATGGGGGGGGGTACAGGGACTGGAGCTATTTCGGTTATCGCTGAAGTTGCTAAAGAAATGGGTGTTTTGACGGTTGCTGTCGTTACAAAACCTTTTGATTTTGAAGGACAAAAGAAAAAATTAGTTGCTGAAGAAGGGATTCTGGAAC
>JAJRUF010000189.1 GCA_024277935.1 Gammaproteobacteria bacterium | reverse complement strand
ATAGAGCCATTTATCTCGGATATTATTTAACTCCGATTCTGTTTTTGTAAATTTTGGCAGTTCGATAAAAATCAGCTCAATATCATCCAAATAGTCAATCATATACTCTTTTTCAATCAGCTTAAAATGACTCATCACATCGTTATGTTCTTTAAACAGCGTAAAATCAGTAATAGTTAAAGCAATCACAGGATTGAGCAACTTAAAATCATCACCTTTTTTAAGTTGAGACGAATATTTTTTAGCAGCATTGTATAAAACGCGCTTTTCAAATCCTTCAGTATTTAGCACCTGCATTTCAATAATCACATGACTGCCATCATCCAACACTGCCTTCACATCAACATAAGTGTCTTTCATGCCTTTCAGCATCGGGATGTTATAAGGGTCAACAATCGTTAAGTCTTTAATGTGTTGGTCATGATTAAAAGTAATCACCGCATTTAAAAAATTTATCAGAATCCCTTTGGACTCTTCACTACCAAATACCTTTTTAAAGGCAAAATCCGTTTTAACATCTAAAAAATTCATGCCATACACCTCCTACACAAAACACTTATTTTTACTTTTTTTACACATGTTAATCACTTTTGTAAAGACCCAAATTCATCATTTTCATGCTCCAGCGTGGAAAATGGATATTTCTAGACCAGTAGGCATTCCACCAAGGACGGTGGGAACGAGAAAATGTGCGTTTAAGGGAAGTAGATCCTCAGCCAGCTCCAATGTCATAATCGCACGCCCTCATTCATGGCAATATCGTAGATGCATTCGTCAGGGCCAGGTCTTTCGTTATCACATCAATTCCTGCAGTTGCTATTTTCATAACTTTTTCACTCTATAGCCACCTATCTTTGACGGCCCCTGAAATTCAATTTTATTTTGTTCTTTGAGCCGTTTTAGCCAGCGTTCTACTGTTTTTACTGGCACATTAAGCTGCTCACTGATTTGCGTTGTTCTTAATCCTGGATTTGCTTGAATATAGTCAAACAGTTTTTTTACTCCCTCAATTACCCCCTCATCTGTATTTTTAGCTATATTAACTATGTTAGTTTCTTGTTTCTGCTGGGTGTATTCAATGGTTACCATGTAGCCATCGCCACTTTCTTCATAGTCAAAGGTCATGGTTGAATAATCTTGTATTACCTTGCGTATACGTTGGTAACCACTTCCATATTTTTCGATATCACCCGTTAGGTAAAAGGCTTCGGCTATCAATTTATTACGTGTTCGTGATGGGTAACTGTCAGTTTTGAGCTGTTCAATTGTTAAATCACCATAAAGTTTTCCTGGGTTGAAAATGGTGATTTTCTGGTCGAATATTTTGATTTGGTTATCAACTGGGCTGGTATAATCTCGATGGATAATACAGTTCAGCACCAATTCCCTCAGGGCATCAAGGGGATATTCAAATATCTCAGTTCGTTCGATCTTTCCTGTAATTTCAAAGGCCACTTTGATGTGTGAAATCAGAATACGCATGGTTTCTTCCACCGCATCAAACAACGTCGCACGTACCATTTTATCGTCAATGATCATGCTTGGGGTTTTGAACCGTCCAATATGAATGTTGTAGAGTGTTTGCTCTTGACCAAATAATAACTTTGCCGCTTGTGTTATTTCCCCTTGTTTATATAGATTAAGCTTGGTGAGGTTTTACTCTGCACTGCCCTCTAGCTTAAAGCGGCCTTTTTGGTTTACTCGCTGAAAAAATCGTTCTACTTTTTGCTGATCAAGGTCTTGCCACGTGGTATTTTGTGCCGAATAGGTGTCCCATGAAAGCTGTAACGACTGCAAGTGTAAATTGGCAATTTCTGTTAAGTTAAGCTGATGATTGCTGTTGGCTTTGCGTTTATAAAAACGCCCTTTAAAGCTGACAGGCTTAATTGGAAACTCGCCCACGCTGATGACTAATACTGTTTTACCTTGCTGCTGAAATGCATCTATATCTACAACCAAGCCAGGCTCTGTTTGCGTTTTAATTTGGTTGAGATAGTGTTGAATACTTTCATTAGAAAGTTGTACACCGACAATGGCTCCTGAATCATTTACGCCCATGACAACTTGTCCACCTTTCGCATTAGCAATCGCGCACACTGTTTCTATCGTTTCTTTATCGAAAGAGCGTTTAAATTCAAGCGTTTCGCTTTCTCCTTGCTGGATACGTTCGATTAAGTTCATACGTCTGAGCCAGCCTCTACAATTGCTGCCAGTTCCTGGCTTAGCTGTTGGTGTTCTTGTTGTTTTATTTCGATGAATTTTTCTGTCAGCTTGATACGTTCTCGAATGCCTTCTGGTGTGAGTATGTAGCAGTAATTTAGTTTGTTTTCACTCTGTTTAAACCGCTCCATTTTGACAAAGCCTTTTTCAACCAGTGCTTTGAGGATGTAGTTGGTTTTACCTACGCTAAAGCCTAGCTTTTGTGCCAATGTGCGTTGGTTTGGCTCGGTAGTGACTAGGCGTAATGTTTGTAGGATTAGTTCGGGCGGCATGATTTCTTTATTGTTTTATTCGGGGCACTGTGCGGATTGCTCCGTACCACCACTTTTATTGTCCGTGTATTATACGCTTGACTTGCAATTATTTGTTCATCTTTTGAATCTACTGCTGTCTTGGGTCACTTTTTATTAAATAAAAACTTGGCTAAAGGATTGTTCAATTATTTTCATTTCACTCAACGTCACTTGGGAAACGACTTGGATGATTCGCTTTTTAGATAAGGCTCTTACCTCGTAAATACACACGTTTGATTCTTTATTCATGCCTTCCCGTACAGGCAAATACACCCGGTAGGGCAATGCGTCATCAACAATCTGGCTTGAAAGTGGTAAGACAACGACGGTATCAAGGATCTGGTTGTCTTCATTTTTACTGAGAACAACAGCAGGCCTTATTTTACCCATTTCATTTCCCTTTGAAGGATTGAAGTTTACTAAACAAATATCCCCTCTTTTTATACTACTCAATTCCATCACCGACACTACCATCGTCTATCGGATCGGCTTTTTGAGCAAGGGCAATTTTTCTTAATAAGACTAATTTTTTTTTCGTTTCTTCTTGTTGCAGATAGCTGGAAAATGATTCTTTTAAGCTTGCTGGAATAAAAAAACCAATTTCTTTTTTCTTCCGGCCATCAACAATATGTATCACATCGGTTTGAGCAGTGAAAAATGAGGGGTTCCTAAAATCGGTCAATTTTGCTTCTAACATATCTACACCTGCAAACTAATTAATTAGAAACACCATTATGACGAATTAGTTTGTCATAATCAAACGTGGCTTCAACTAATAACAATCAAAGGGCTCAGATACAAGGTCTTTCATTATCGCATTTAGCTTCTATTTCTATTTCAAATAGATTCATTCTTATTATTCATAGTGCGTCCACAATCGATAGACTCTAATTATATGTTCGTCATCAAAAACCTCATAGACAAGTCTATGCTGTTTATTGATTCTCCGACTCATCAGCCCTTGCATATTACCTTTTAAATATTCAAAATCGGTGGGTATTGTATAGGGTCTTTGCTAATCATATTGATTAATTTGATGACTTTATCTTGGAGACTTTATCTTGGAGACCACTTGATTTTATTTTCTTGAGATCTTTTTGAGCCTGACTCATAAATAAAATCGTATACATTACCTGTTTAGGTCATCTAATGTTAATCCTTTCATAATTGGCTCCTTTCGTGCAGCTTGTATACTTTGCTCCATTCCTTTTATTGATTTTAAATAATCATCATCAGATGATATAGTCTGATTGATCTAAAATCTTAATTTCATTCGATGAAAAATGCTTCAATAACCATATAAAATGATCATTCACACTTTCATCAATTTTTAAAGTCACTGTTTTCATAATCATTACGTCCTGAATTTATCTTGCTGGAAAAAATGGGGGTAGGTTTTTCATTATCACATCTATATTTCCAGCCAGCTTGATTTTGTTATTAACCTAGCATCCCCTTGATTTAATATTGAACTTTGCTTCAATAAATGCACATACATCAATATATAGGCTCTTTTGAAAATCAAGTGGGTAAGCAATTTGAATTTATTTTAGAAAAATCTAATTTACCCGTCAGTAAATAGGCAATTGTTTTGAAATGCTGAATTTTATATCCTCTCGCTTTTCTTTTTGCCGCTTGTAAAATT
>JAJRUF010000188.1 GCA_024277935.1 Gammaproteobacteria bacterium | reverse complement strand
GTTGAACAGGGCTTATTTAGAGAAGATTTGTATTATCGCTTAAGTGTTTTTCCGATTAAAATTCCGGCTTTAAAAGATAGGGTGGGAGATATATTGCCGTTGGCAATGGGGTTAATCAAAAAACACTGGAAACAAGGAAAACCTTTACCTGTTTTTAGTGAAGATGCAGCGGCAGTTATGCAAGAGTATGCATGGCCAGGTAATGTAAGGGAGTTAGAAAATGTTGTACAACGGGCTTTAATCTTGCAACAGAAGGGTTATATTCTGCCACGATGTTTGGTGTTTGAAACAGATATGGATGAACAGTTGCAACTGATTAGTCCTGTAATTGTTGGGCCTGACCCTATAAAGACTATTCCTAGTTCATCGTTTGAAATGCCCGTAATAGCAAGTTCTGGAGCTTGTTTAGGCGATAGCGTGAGGTCGGCAGAAGAAAATATTATTTTACAAACTTTACGAGATGTAAAAGGGAGTAGAAAGGTAACTGCAGAGAAGTTAGGTATTAGCCCAAGAACATTAAGATATAAAATCGCAAGGATGAAAGATGCAGGTGTTGCCATTCCATGTTAAAACTGGAAAAGGAAGATGTGTCAATTTTTTGATGTTGGCTTGAAAAATGCTTGTGCTTATGTGAGGCAAACTCAGTGCATATTAGCACTATGCAATAATAATGAGAGAATGATATGAGTGATATTAATGTAAACCAGGTATTAGCTCAGATGCGAACCATGTCTATTGAAGCATCTAGTAAGTCCATAAAACCAGAACAGGCAACAGGTGAATCAGATTTTGCTGCCATGCTAAAAGATTCAATTGACTCTGTAAATGAAACTCAAAAAGCATCTGGGGCACTGTCAAAATCTTTTGAATTAGGCGAACCTGATGTTAGTTTAGCTGAAGTAATGATTGCATCACAAAAAGCCAGTGTTTCTTTTCAGGCAATGTTACAGGTAAGAAATAAATTGGTTAATGCGTATAAAGATGTGATGAATATGCCAATGTAGTTGAAGGTTTGCCTTTATTCCTCTTGAATAACAAATTTGTAAGTCTTTGATTTTGTTACTCTCTAATTGATGGCCGAGAGCGGCCTAATTCGCTCTTGAGTAACAAACAAAGAATAAACTCACACAAAGGCACTGAGACACAAAGAAGAGAAAATCTTGCTCATCGCCCTCCCTTGCAGGGGAGAGGGCACTGCCATTGACTTAAGAAAAAACCGTAGGATGTGCTGAGGTACGAAGCGCATCTTTGTATCATTGATGCGCTTCGTACCTCAGCACATCCTACGCGAAACTCGTAAGTCAATGGCAGTGTTGGGAGAGGAGAACTTAAATTAATTTCTTTTGCTACTAAGGTTAAAGAGCCATTTTATCCCCCCGCTCTCGGTAATTATTTGATGATTTAATCTTCACAACCTTATTGCTTTTAAATAATATTCTATATAACGACTACAATGTATTTAATGATATTATTAAAGTATTTTTTAACGAGTTTGTGCTAAGTAACTAAAAGATGAAAGAATGAGTGAGCAAGACAGCGGTGATTTAGCTGAGTTGGATACGCAATCTAGTGCGCTAAATGAATTAACCAAGGAAGTAGAAACACCCCCTATTTTAAAGGGCCTGGGTAATTTATCTATGGCGCGGCAAATAGGTTTAATGCTTGGGATAGCATTAAGTGTTGCCGTTGGTATTGCCGTTGTGTTGTGGTCACAAGAAAAGTCATACGATTTGCTGATTTCAGGTATGCAAGACCAAGATGCGGCAGAAATCATCGAAACACTTGATCAAATGGGGGTTGATTACTCCATAGAAACAGAATCCGGTGCTATTATGGTACCGACTGATCAAGTGCGGAGTTTGAAATTAAAATTAGCAGCGCAAGGTTTGCCTCGAACTCAAAGTTCAGGCTATGAAATACTGGATAAAGAGACCGGTTTTGGAACCAGTAAAAATATTGAGCTTATGCGTTTTCAGCGCGCTCTAGAAGGGGAGATAGCCAGAACAGTTTCTTCAATTCAAAATGTTAAGTCAGCTAGAGTTCTTTTAGCCTTACCCAAACAATCGGTTTTTGTACGTAAGCGTAAAAAGCCGAGTGCCTCCGTTATTGTCAATTTATATCAAGGGCGAAGTCTGGAAAAAGGTCAAGTTGAAGCGATCATTCATTTGGTTGCGTCAAGTGTGCCTATGATGGAAGCAACAGAAGTTACAGTGGTGGATCAGAAAGGTCGATTGTTGAGTGCTAATGACTCTTCAGAAGATATGTATTTGACTTCCAAACAATTTGGGTACAAAAAAAAGCTTGAAGAGCATTTAATGCAAAGAATTGAAAATATTCTTATTCCTTTGGTGGGGCGAGAAGGTTTACAAGCTCAAATTTCTGCTGATGTGGATTTTACAGTCACCGAAAAAACTCAGGAAATGTTTAACCCCGACTTGCCTGCTTTAAGAAGTGAGCAAACGCAAGATGACTTAACCTCTAGTTCTGCTATACAAGGTGTGCCCGGAGCTTTATCTAACCAACCGCCTCCTGCAGGCGTGGCACCTGAAATTGCAGTAGGCCAAGATGCAAAGGTAAGTTCCGCTCCAACGTCTAGTAGTAAAAGTGCAACACGTAATTATGAGCTGGATAAAACTATCACTCATACGCGTTTAGCAACGGGAGTTTTACGTCGCTTATCTGTTGCTGTTGTGGTTGATGATAAGAAAGTGCAATTAGATGATGGTAGTTTTACTACTCAAACTTATGCTCAGGAAGATATAAATCAATTAAGACAATTGGTTATGCAAGCAGTAGGTTTTGATAGTAGCCGAGGTGATCAGGTAACTGTGACTAATATTCCGTTTAGAATCCCTGATGAATTTGAGCCATTGCCAGGGCCGCCATTATGGGAACAGGGCTGGTTTATAGAGGCTGCAAAACAGTTAACTGCACTGTTAGTTGTTTTGTTTTTAGTCTTTGGGGTTTTGCGTCCAACTATGCGAGGTTTGGTTGCCAGGGATGAAGAAGTCAAGGCTCTGCTTGATGCACATGCAGAAGCGGATGCTATGGGTGGAACCGTACGTTTTGATGAGAATGGTAAACCAATGGCTGTGCCTATCGATGATGAAGAGGGAGAGTCTGGTGAAAAAGGATTGTCAGCAGGTGTTGAAGATCTGCTCTTATTAGATGCACCTCAAAGCTATGAAAAACGCTTGGAATATGTGCGAAAATTAATTGATGAAGATCCTCAGTTAGTGGCTGAAGTTCTAAAAGGGTGGATTAAAAGCGATGTCTGAAGTTGAAATTACCTTAAATGCGACAGAAAGAGCGGCCTTAATGTTGTTGGCTGTAGGCCAGGACAGAGCGGCTTCAGTATTGAAAAATATGGGTCCTAAAGAAGTACAAATTGTCGGTTCAGCAATGGCAACGATGGGACAAATCACTGCGGAAATGGTCGATATTGTACTTGAAGATTTTATTATGGAGGTTAAGGATGAAACCGGGCTTGGTTTAGATTCAGACAGTTATATTCGTAATATGTTGACCAATGCTTTGGGAGCAGATAAGGCGGGTAATATTATTGACCGAATATTAATGGGGGCTAATAGTAAAGGAATTGAACAACTTAAATGGATGGATGTGCGTTCTATTGCTGACTTAATACGGATGGAACACCCACAAATTATTGCTATGATTTTATCATTGTTAGAAGCTGATTTGTCGGCTGAAGTGTTGGCATTATTACCTGAGAATCAACGTTCAGATATTATTATGAGAATTGCCACCATGGAGAGTGTACAACCATCAGCAATTAAAGAACTGGATGATATGATGGAACAACAGTTAACTGGGAGTGATAGTGTTAAGGCTTCTAATATTGGTGGTGTAGACTCAGCTGCTAATATTTTAAACTACCTAGACGGCAGTTTAAGTGAAGAAATGATGGAAGGTATTACTGAGTTTGATGGCGAATTAGGTCAGCAAATCCAAGATAAAATGTTTGTTTTTGCTGATTTAATTAATGTTGATGACCGAGGCATTCAAACCTTATTAAGGGAAGTTTCTACCGACCAGTTATTGGTTGCCTTAAGAGGTGTTGGAGAGGGACTTAAAGAGAAAATATTTGGTAATATGTCTAAACGAGCAGCAGAAATGTTACGTGATGACTTGGAAGCTGCCCCACCAACCAAATTAAGCGAAGTAGAGCTGGCGCAAAAAGATATATTAACCATTGCTAAGAAACTGTCTGAGTCAGGTGAGATGATGCTGGGAAGTGGTGGTGGCGATGAACTCGTCTAAAGAAAAGCCTTTTTCGAGTTCAGAACTGGAAGCATTAGGTTTATGGGATGTGGCAGAGCAGTTTGGTAAAAAAAAGCCAACAGCAATAGTGCAGCCAAAACCAGAAAAAGCTACGTTAACGGTTGATGAAATTGAAAAAATGCAACAGCAGGCGTATGACGAAGCTTTTGCACAAGGTAAAAAAGAAGGCTTTGACGATGGTTTCAAAGAAGGTTCAGCTAAAGGGCGTGAGCAAGGTTTTTTAGAAGGGAAAGTTGAGGGTGAAAAAAAAGGCTATGAGGATAATTTACATTTAATCCAAAAAGAAACAGCGGCCTTTGTTAGCTTATTAGAATCACTAAATACTCCTTTTAAAGCACTTGATGAAGAAGTGGAAAAAGAGCTGGTTAAACTGGCAATAGGAATTGCAAGTCAGGTTGTGCGAAGAGAAATCAGGATCGACCCCGGTCAAATTGTCTCAGTTATTAGAGAAGCTGTTAATGCACTGCCGGTTGCATCACAAAAACTAACCTTACAAATGCACCCAGAAGATGCCGAGTTAGTGAGGAAATCTTTAGCAATAGATGATATGGCAGTACCTTGGAATATTGATGAAGATCCTTTAATTACTCGTGGTGGCTGTGTCGTGCAAACAGAAGTGTCTCATATAGATACCACCATAGAAATAGGCTGGCTGTTATTGTTGCTACTGTATTAGGTGGGGAAAGAGAAGAGGATCAAGCTAGGTGATTCCTGTTGTAAATAGAAGTGAAAGCTGGCTGAAAAGAATTAAACCTTATACAGAAAGGTTAGCAGAGATACCTGAATTAGTGGTGGAAGGAAAGTTATCCAGAATGGTAGGGCTAACTTTAGAAGCTGAAGGTTGTAGGGCAGCAATAGGCTCTTTATGCCAGGTAGAAACAAAATCGGGTAACAGAATTGGTGCCGAGGTTGTTGGTTTCTCTGCTGGACATATTTTTTTGATGCCAACAGGAAGTACGCAGGGGTTAGAGCCTGGCTGTAGAGTTATTCCCTTGGGTAAAAGAAGCTTGGCAAAAGTTGGCTTTGGACTGTTAGGTCGTGTTTTAGATGGTGCGGGAAATGCATTGGATGATAAAGGGCCGTTAAAAACTGATGCGACTATTTCTATGGTTGGAAAGACTATTAACCCGCTCTCAAGAAAACCCATTAGAGATACTTTAGATGTTGGGGTTCGAGCTATTAATTCTATTTTTGCAGTGGGACGAGGGCAAAGAATGGGCTTATTTGCTGGGACTGGGGTAGGTAAGAGTGTGTTATTAGGGATGATGACTAAATATACCCGAGCGGATGTGGTGGTGGTCGGGCTTATTGGTGAAAGGGGGCGCGAGGTTAATGAATTTGTATTAAAAATTTTAGGTGAAGAAGGCATGCAACGCGCTGTTGTTGTTGCATCACCCGCTGATGACTCGCCTTTAATGCGTGTACATGGGGCGATGTTGGCAACCAGTATTGCTGAATATTTTAGAGATCAAGGCTTGGATGTTTTGTTATTAATGGACTCTTTAACACGGTATGCCCAAGCACACCGCGAAATTGCATTAGCAATTGACGAACCTCCCGCTACAAAAGGTTATCCACCCTCTGTGTTTGCAAAATTACCTCACTTGGTAGAAAGAGCAGGGAATGGTGATGAAGGAGGAGGCTCTATCACTGCTTTTTACACGGTATTGGCTGAAGGGGATGACAATAATGACCCTATTGCAGATGCTGCGCGAGGAGTATTAGATGGACATATCGTTTTATCCAGAAGTTTAGCTGAATCAGGGCATTTCCCCGCCATAGATATTGAAGCATCTATTAGCAGGGTTATGCCAGATATAGCCGATGAAAAACAGATAAATTTAGCAAGGGAGTTGAGACGGTTGTATTCACTTTATCAACAAAATAAGGACTTGATTAGTGTTGGAGCCTATCAAGCAGGTTCAGACCCCAGGATTGATGAAGCCATTGCAAAAAATACTGTTATTGCTGAGTTTTTACAACAAGATATGAATGAAGCTGTCGATATTAGCCGTAGTTTGATGGAGTTAGAG
>JAJRUF010000187.1 GCA_024277935.1 Gammaproteobacteria bacterium | reverse complement strand
GCCCTTGGTGCATAACTAATGTTGAAATACTAACAAATGAGGATTCAGTATAAGCATTCCCTATCTAAGCACAACTTGAATAACAAGATTTCTCCCGTTGGTCGAAATAACAAACCATTTAACCTGTGCGTTGTTAATAGCAATAAAAAACTATAGTTCTATGATCGCGGCTAAAGACTGTGCCATTTTAATTCCAGACACATGGTTATGAAAGATCCAGATCAAAGCCACAAGCGTCATGCCCCAACCCACCAATACAGGTAACTTCTTGCGCTCGAACACTTTTACCCGTGATGCTCTCTACTGATCCTGCAATAATTCCACCTTAAAAATGGGGCGGACTATTCCATTAGGTCTTTATTATTGCAGCAAAAGTAGAGACCCTTTGCTTTTTTTAACCGCTTTTTTTTTTAAGTTAAATTTTATTTACTTTTACCTGACTAACATGTAGAGTCACGTATTTTTTGACATAACTAAGCCCTAAAAAAATACAATGGCTAACTATAGAATCCCTGGTCCATTGGGTATGTGCCACTCACAACAGCCACCAAGAGACCCACTGACCAGACAACCTCAGCGTATACCAGGTCCATTAGGCTCGCATTGTGAATATCAGCTAAAACAACAACTAAAAATAGAATTAGAAAAAGAAGAAATTGCTCTGGATATATGTCAATTGATTTTGGATATAACAGGGATTATTGATCCTACACCCGCCTCTGATGGCACCAACGTCCTAATATCCCTAAGCAGAGGACGATGGATTGATGCGGTAATTAGTGTCGTCAGTATTGTTCCTTATGTCGGTGACTTTGCTAAATTAGGTAAATTACCCCGTTACCTAAAATCAATAAAAAAAGCCATCCGTATAGCCCAAACTGATTTTCATTGGTCTAATGCACTAAAAAGGCTGTTTATCCCATTAAAAAAAGTGATAGATCAGCTCTATGAGTTGGGTGCTAACAAATTACCCCCGCATGCCAGTAAAACACTGAGTCAAATTAAACGTGAAATAGATCATTTTTTAAAGCCTGCTTCCAGTGGAACAACAGCAAACCAAACTGTCGGGGAATTTCTTGCCAATTCTTCAAAAAACAGCAGTCCCAAAGTTAAGCAAAGTGCTAATACCCCCTCAAAATCTAAACAAGCAAATATTGAGGAGAAGCCAAAAAAAGGAGTTTCCAGCGAAAAAGAGAGTGGTATAATTGATGGGAAAAGGGGAAAGAATGTTGACGTTGAAACAAATCCAGATTTTATTGCTACATCAAATGGTGATGCAGCAAAAATATCAGATCTTTCTCCAAATAAAAGAAAAGCTACATTAAGGGAATTACGGGTGGCTGAGATTGTTGATGGAAAATCAGCAACGCGGTCTCGTATTCGTAAACAAGATAGTAAATTAATAATAGAAGATAAACCAATAATCAGAGATGGAAAAGTGGTCACGGGAATTGATGTATTTGGTAAAAATGGTGAGCTGATTCAAGTTGGAGGTCCTGGTAAAAATGCAAATGATGTTGTATTTGAAAAAACAAAAAGAGCTCTCGAAGCACTAAAAGATGAAGCAAAATTGCGAGGAACAAAAGCACAAGTATTCTACGAAAAAGGAAATAGTGATAGGTTTAAAGAATTAATTACAGAATCAAAAAGAATACTAGGAGAAGAAAATGTATTTATACTATCTAATTAAAAGGTCAAGTTAATGGCTTATTCAATGTTAGTTGCTTTTAATGATCAACCGAACAACCCAATTTTTGATAAATTTTTAGGAAGTGCTATAAAAATTGATACCTACTGGGAATCTATAGGAATAAAACTATCCCTCCCTATTATATCCTCGCTGACCGAAAAAGCTGATTCAGAATATGGTTTTGTATTGGAGGGTGCAGAATTACATGCGTTTAAAGAAGAGGTAATCCAACTGGAAAAATTCTGGAGAAATACTACTAATTCAGAGGTCGCCCCATCAGATGAGTTCTTTGATGATTTAGTAGATGTAAAATCTGGCATAGAGAAAGCAATTAAACATAAATTAAAACTTATAATTGGATAAATATTACCCTTTAAACTCGGAAGCCGAAATTGTGAAAATCAAGGGGTCAGCCAGCAATACCGCTTCCAGTGATAAACTAACTACATGAATTACTAATAATTAACAGAAAGCAACAGAAAGGGGTCAGGTCTTTATTTTTGCATGGAAAAAGGGGGCAGAACACGATTAATGCGTAGGTCGCAAGCTGAATGAGCGACAACCCGTAAGACAGATACAGTAAAACTTTTAAAATAAAGGATCATTATATGGTTGAAGGTTTTGCAACAAATTATGCCAAAGCAATAGATGATTTAGCGGGAAAAATATTTATCCCTGCCCTGATTTGTTCTTTGCTAGTTGAATTTGGTTCATTTTACCAAGATAAATATAATGCTGGGCTTTTAGAAACATATATTGTTTTTGTGTTTATTGGTGCCACTATTACTGTATTGTTTTTTTTAGTTCTTACGCTAGTGGTTTATAACCTGTTTAGAGGGAATGATATTGCCCCATATATAGCAGTAATCATCATGCCGTTAGGTTTTGCAGGACTGTTTCCTGAGCAATTCACTACCTTTCCTGTTCCTTATTCTCAAGTGACGGGCATGGCTATATTGGCATGGGCATTCATGCTATCGAATAAAGGCGCTTGGCATAAATATGCACAATAAAGATTATTATTCTCGTTAGTTAGCTCTGCTGTATCTCATCAATAAAAGCGCGGTAGGTTGGGTTGAGGCACGAAACTCAACAACCTCTCAAGCATAAAGCGTAAGTCTGAATGAGCGACAACACGTAAGGCGGATGCGTAGGTAGGATAAGCGATAGCGTCATCCGACACTCCCAACATTTTAGGCATGTTCTTGTTTTCAGTATAAGGAGTTTTTATCAAGAAATTATTGTTTATATTATTGATAATCGTTACAGGGCTTTATGTTTGTGTCCATTACTTTAAATCTGCCTGTGTTGAGGTGGGTGGAATTAATTCCCGTCAGGTTGAAGTTAATTTAAGAAAACGTCCCAACCGTTCTTCCCAAATCGTTAGCACTTTAGCGGCAGATGGCTTTGCAAGCCTTACCAAACCAGCTAACAACTGGAATTATTTCTATTCTGTTAATCAACAGCAAACGATTCAAAAGCAACATTTTAAACTTGGCTATTCCCGAGTGTTTGGCTTCCTTGTTCTAAAAACAAAGCAATTAAAACGCTACGAAAAACAAATTAATACCTTTGCACCCACGGTAATTATTACGTTATCTGGCTTATTGTTTCTTTTTAGCATTGCTCACTTTAGAAAAAAACATAAAACAAATAATCCCAGCTATAACACCGTAGAGCCATTGGAAGCAGTTTATTATGCACAGCCACAATTATCTAGTCATAGAGAGCCGAATTCACAAGAATACCAAGAAATAGAAAATCATCTTGCTCGTAAAGAAGAAAGAAAGCAAAGAGAAATAGAAGTATTTTTTTATCACAAGGTAGAAAAAGAGCTCGCCACTCTTGCTAGTGCTTACCAAAACAATATGGCAGAAATGGAAAGAACCATTATCAGCCTGAAAGAAAAGTATAGCTATGCTGAAAAAAATGCACGTATTCTTGGGGTAAACCTCAATGACAGTAAAATTGATGGTCTAGTCAAAGGTCGCTTATTTGAATTATTTGCCGCGAAAATCTGGGATGGAGATTATAGGACGACAATAGTCGATTGGACACCAGATAAAGGCTTTAATGAAAATATTTATATTAGAAGCAATGGTAATCCAGATTTTGTTGTATCAGATACGCAGACTCACAAAGTTGTTGCTGTTGAATGCAAATTTCGAGGGCGTTTTAATATAGATAAAAAAACCAATAAAGCGATTTGGATAAGATTTGGCGAAAAGACAGCATTTAATAGATACAGAAAATATCAAATAGAAAAGAATATTATTGTGTTTTTATTATTTGGCGTGGGTGGAGTAGCGGAGCAGCCGGACAATTTGTATCTGTTAACGCTTGATGAATTTGATGGTATTACGCATATGGACAAGATTTATCGGAAGGAAGTGGCTACTAACCGTAATAAACTAGCCCCTTATAAAATAAGCAAACATGATCTTATTTACTGCCTATTTTGACCTTTTAAAGCTTTAGCGCGGTAGATTGGGTTGAGGAACGAAACCCAATCTACCAATACACAACTGTCGATCAAATCATGCAATACTGCCGAGCCAATATTCCAGGAGCATGTTATTTTTCACTGTCAATATAGCCGATCGGACTCAACCACTATGGACTGAAAGTGCATAGTTTTAAACTAGCAATTTGGTACAATAAATCCTTATTAATAGATCATATTGATTAATTACGCGGAGCATTTAAAAAAATCAAACAAAATCATTGATTTATTATTGCAGCAATTGTTATTCTTCCAGATCATATTCATACTCTCTGGCAATTACCTGAATATGACGCTGATTTTCCTACTCGCTGGCGATTAATTAAAAGCACATTTTCTCGTGCATTGCCACAAACTGAACGTATTTCAACAAGCCGAAGAAAAAAAGGAGAACGTGGACTTTGGCAACGTCGTTATTGGGAGCATTTAATCAAGGATGATAAAGATTTTGAAAGGCATGTGGATTACATTCATTATAATCCGGTAAAACACGGCATTATTCAATCACCTGTTGATTGGACTTATCCAAGCATACATTGTTATATCCAGAAAGGGATAATCTAATCGGATTGGGGGTGAAAGGTTATTTCGAAGGTTGTTTCGGTGAAGTTTAATTATTGTTGGGTTTCGTTCCTCAACCCAACCTACCGAGCTTTTACAATAGTCTAAAAAGGGTTTATTTTTAACTATAAAGTTTTTGATGATTTCTTTTATGGGACAAATGGAGATGAAATTTTGATCCACAATACAGATTCTAAAGAAGATGTCTATGATGCCCCTGGGCCTAAAGGTTGTCCTTTTGTAGGGTCATTACCCTCACTTGCATGGGATTTATTAGGTTTTTTTGAATCTATTACCAGGAAATATGGCGACATTGTATTATTTAAGTTAGGGCGTAAACATATTTATCTAATCAGTCATCCAAAAGATATAGAAAGATTATATGCGGGTGAAAGAAAAGGCCAGTACACTAGAAAGTTTTTTCATGAAGCATACAAATCAGCTTTCGGTAACGGTATTTTTAATAGTTATGGTGAAAGCTGGAAAAAACAGCGTGAAATATTACAACCCTATTTTCAGAAACGAGCAATAGAAACCTGGTTCCCAGTAATCAGGGAAGAAACTGAACATACTATTCAGCAATTAGCTAAGAAAAACGGTTCCGAAGTTTTACATGCAGAGCAGGCAATACTGCCACTTGTGCAATCAATAATGAGTAGAATCTTATTTGGTAAGTCATTGGAGGATGAAGATTCTCAACAAGCGGTTATGGCAATTAATACAGTAAGTCAGCGTACCGTTGTTCGGTCGATGTTAGCTTTTATTTTTAATGGCGTTCTTAATCGCCTACCAACCCCTGGTAATCTTAAATATCAAAAAGCATTAAAAACGATTAACCAAACAATAAATAATCTTAAACTTAAAGCAGAGCGGGAAGGTGATGATAAAAAATGCCTTATGAATCAGCTCACCCCTTTATTTGACCCGCAAGAATTGCGTGATCATTTGTTTACCTTGTTTTTTGCTGGCCAAGATACTACGGTCAATGCTATTGCGTTTACTCTGTATTATTTGGGTAAGTATCCAGATATTCAACAACAGGCACGAAAAGAAGTTGAGTTAATGATGTCAGGAAAAGCTCACCTTGATTATCAAGATTTAAAACACCTTCAGTTTACAGAAAGCGTTATTAATGAATCTATGCGGCTATCTCCACCGGCTTATGCTACATATCGCGATGTAGAAGGAAATCAGAAGATGGGTAATACCATAATAAAGGATAAGTCTATTTTAGTTTTTTCACCGTATGTGACACATCGACATCACGGGGTTTGGAAGAACCCAGAACAGTTTAATCCAGAACGTTTTATAAATGGTGAAATACAGAAACTCTCTTTTATGCCTTATGGTGGAGGAATGCGTACCTGTTTAGGATTGAATTTAGCGAGAGTGGAAATATTAACAGTGGTAGCTTTGTTTTTACATAGATTCCAGTGGACTATACCCGATGATTTTAAGGTAAAATTTATTCCACATATGACTCTTAAATCTCGGAAAGGTATTATATTAAAAATGTTGGAATGATATCGAACGGCATCTTAATGATTTAAAGAGGCTTGTTGAGTTAACAGTAGCGCGGCAGGTAGGGTAGAGGAACGAAACCCAACAAAAACGCTGGTGAATGGTAGAAGCTGTAAGTTGGAATAGCAAAATGTTTTCCGTCATTTAAACTGACAGCATTTACTGTCCTGAGGGGTTCTATAGTGTATAGTTTCACCACGTTATACCTGACACTTATAAACCTGTTCAAGACCTATACGGTGATGCTGCAGATCTTGAACAGATTCTAACAAGTCATTGATGTCTGTCTACACTGTATGCAATGAATCAAGTTAGCGGTCTCGTGCTATCAAGAGATAGAAGGCAGGTACAATAAACAGCGTAAACAATGTACCAATACCCAAGCCGCTAGTAATCACCAGACCAATATCAAAACGGCTAGCGGCACCTGGACCTGAGGCAACCAATAACGGGAT
>JAJRUF010000186.1 GCA_024277935.1 Gammaproteobacteria bacterium | reverse complement strand
TTTTCAGTCGGTTTGCTTAGTTTAATGCCCAATTCACGTAATTGCGCATCATTTACAACAGCAGGCGCATCAATTAACGGACAAGCTGCTGTTTGTGTTTTAGGAAATGCAATCACATCTCTTATTGAAGCAGAATTTGTCATCAACATCACCAGCCTATCCAAACCAAATGCAATACCACCATGAGGAGGGCAACCATATTTTAAAGCATCTAGTAAGAATCCAAATTTTTCTCTAGCTTCCTCATGGCCAATACCCAAAATTTCAAATACTTTAGTTTGCATGGTGGTTTTATTAATACGAATTGACCCCCCACCTAATTCAGTCCCATTTAAAATCAAATCATAAGCCCGAGATAAAGCTTGACCTGGATTAGCTTCTAATTCCTCTATTGAACAACTAGGGGCGGTAAAGGGGTGGTGAATAGCATTCCAGCGCTGGTTTTTATCATCCCAGTCAAACATAGGGAAGTCAATTAACCATAAGGGCTTCCAGTCTCCTTCTGCTAAACCACGATCATGCCCAACTTTAACACGTAAAGCACCGATTGCTTCATTAACAATATTAGCCTTATCTGCGCCAAAGAAAATCAAATCACCTGTTTTAGCCTCTGTTTTGCTTAGCACACTTTCCCAAACTTCTGCGGGTGCAAATTTAACAATGGGGGACTGTAAACCTTCTATTCCAGCATCTCTATCATTAACTTTAATATAAGCCAATCCTCTAGCCCCATAAATACTAACGTACTTCGTTAAACCATCAATTTCTTTACGGGTTAAATCTGATCCACCTGGAATCTTTAAAGCAACGACACGGCCATTTGGATCATTTGCAGGGCCAGAGAATACTTTAAAGTCGACATCTTTCATATCTTCAGCAATATCGACAAATTGTAAAGGAATGCGTAAATCAGGCTTATCAGAGCCATATAGTCTCATACCCTCAGCATAAGTCATTACTGGAAATTTATCCCCTAAATCAACATTAATAATCTCAGAGAACAAGTTTTTAATCATTTCCTCCATGGTAGCCATGATTTCATCTTCATTCATGAATGATGTTTCAATATCCAGCTGAGTAAATTCCGGTTGTCTATCTGCACGTAAATCTTCATCACGGAAACAGCGCACAACCTGATAATACTTATCCATACCAGAAATCATTAACAACTGTTTATAGAGTTGTGGTGATTGTGGTAAAGCAAAAAAAGCATTTTCATGCGTTCGGCTAGGCACAATGTAATCGCGCGCACCTTCTGGTGTTGCTTTAGTCAGAATAGGTGTTTCGATTTCAAAGTATTCTTTTTCATCCAGAAAATTACGCAAATTACGTGTTACTTCTCTACGTACTCGCATTTTTTTCTGCATTTCAGTACGACGCAAATCAATATAACGATAACGTAAACGCATTTCTTCATTGACTTCAATATCGCTTTCAATAGGGAAAGGCGGTGTTTCAGATTCATTTAACACTTCAATATGGCTTACAAGGATTTCAATTTCTCCTGTTTTCATATTTGGGTTTACAGTACCTTCCAATCGATCTCTTACCACTCCCTCAACCCTTAAAACATATTCACTACGCACGCTTTCAGCAATAGCAAAGGTTTCAGCTGACTCTGGGTTAAAAACCACCTGAACTAAACCTTCACGATCTCTAAGGTCAATAAAAATAACCCCACCGTGATCCCTACGACGATGAACCCATCCGCATAACGCTACCGTTTCACCTAAATTTTGTTTTGTTACTTCTCCGCACTTGTGCGTACGCATATTGATTCTCTATTAAAATTGAATATTATTAAAATGATAGAATAGGTAAGACTAGCTATCGAATGTAAAGTAATGGGTCTATATAAATTTATCCCATCTTTTAAAAACTGGCGATTATATTTTGTAGGTCGGACTTCAGTCTGCTATTCCCAAGCAGTATTTGGCGGACTGAAGTCCGCCCTACAGTACTTAGTGTTTATGTCCACACCCGCCACTTGAGCAACTACCTCCACTAGCCTTTGCAGAAGCTTCAGCCCCGCTTTTCTTTGGGCCACCTTTAAAGTCAGTTTCATACCAGCCACTGCCTTTTAATCTAAACCCAGCTGCTGAAATTTTTTTCTTTAATTCGGCCTCTCCACATGCAGGGCAGATTATTAAAGGTTTATCACTCATTTTTTGTAAAGCTTCATGCTCGTTTCCACAAGCCTGACACTGATATTCATATATAGGCACAAGCCTCTCCAAAAAAATAAAATATCATTATAAATAAGGGCTCGAAAGTAATTTTTCAAGTACCATTTACAGAATAACCGACTATTCTAATAGAAAAACACAAACACTATGAATAAATTAACACTTATACAACCTGATGACTGGCATTTACATGTTAGAAATGGCGATATTCTTAAAACTGTTATTGCGCATTCAGCAAAGCAATTTTCTCGCGCGATTATTATGCCAAACCTAAACCCTGCTGTTATAACGGTTGAAAATGCAATAGATTATCATAAAGAGATTTTACTAGCTCTGCCTGCCAATTCAAATTTTACGCCATTAATGACCCTTTATCTTACAACTGAGCTGAGTCAAGATGAAGTTAAAAAAGCCGCTGAATCAGACTTAATTCATGCGATAAAACTATATCCAGCAGGTGCAACAACTAATTCAGACTCTGGCGTTAGCGACCTTAAAGCTATTTACCCTATTTTAGAAACCATGGAACAAGTTGACTTACCCCTTCTAATACATGGTGAAGTCACCCATCAAGATTGTGATATTTTTGATCGTGAAAAAGTATTTGTTGAATCTAGCTTGAATGATATTGTCAAAAACTTTCCTAATCTTAGAATTGTAGTTGAACATGTTACCACTAAAGAGGCGGTAGATTTTGTGTTAGCAGCCTCTAACAAAGTTGCTGCAAGCATAACCCCTCAACATTTATTATTTAACCGCAATGCTATCTTAGCAGGTGGAATCCGCCCTCATAATTACTGCTTACCTATTATAAAACGTGAATATCATCGACAAGCCCTTATTAAAGCCGCAAGCAGTGGAAACCCCAAGTTTTTCTTAGGCACAGATAGTGCGCCCCATTTAACAGGGGCTAAAGAAAATAGTTGTGGCTGTGCCGGCTGCTATAGTGCTTATGCAGCCATTGAACTTTATGCAGAAGTATTTGAACAAGTCAATGCATTAGATAAGTTAGAGGGTTTTGCAAGCATTTTTGGTGCTGATTTTTATAAACTACCACGAAACACCAAGTCAATAACCTTACATAAACAAAGCTGGACAGTACCAGAAAGTTATAAAGTAAATGATAAAACTATTACACCGCTTAAAGCAGGAGAAAATTTGAATTGGAAATTACAGTGCTGTTAATAGAACATTGAGTACACGGTGGCTTAACGATGAAAAATATTGGGCATTTTACATTTTAACCTAAGAAAATAAGCACATCATCGTAGGATGTGCTGAGGAACGAAGCGCATCAGCTAAACTTCATTTAATGCGCCTCCTAACGCCGGCACTTCCTACAAAAATATCAATACAAAAGTATAAACTGGAAACTAAAAGATGCCACATATTGATTCAATAGTGGACTAAAAGCCACTCTGCAACTTATAGCCTATAGCTTGTTAGTTAGTAAGTAAGTAAATATTTTTGGAAGTGATGCGCTTCATCCCTCAGCACATACTACTTATTTTACGTTTTTGTAATAAAATTTTATCTACTCACCACTCAAAGTAAGACCTTGTTTCTTTAATGCTGATGCTAAAGCGACTAAAGCCCAGCCCCTAAAACTTATATCTACACTTAATGAAAAAGCCAAAAACCATGCCGCTGATATTGGCCAGCCCAACCAAATAAGCATTCCCAAGACAATTGAAATCAAGCCGGTGATTCTATTAGATATTGGGTTAGGAACTTTTGCTACTGATAAAAGTATATTCCTGTAAATGCCTTGAGAGACCAAGTAACCTACAATTAATAAGTGCAAATCTTCTGGTACACCATTAACAGCAAAAAGGATTAAAATGCCAACAACGATATCCATCACTCCACCTTGCATATTAACAAGGAAGCCCTGAGCAGTCACAGTAGAGTATGCATCAACACAGCGTAAAATACCAACTATAACAACTGTTATACCAACAACAGGCAACCAGGAAAAGCTCTCCCCCAGCATATATACTTTTGGGGCGACAATACATAAACTGGCAATTGCAACTCCCGTAAAAATCATGACTACCCCACGAATGGTGTACCACAAGGGCATGGACGTAAATTGCTTTAAATCTGTTGTGTGATTTTCTGTCATTTTGAAGTTTTATTTGCTATGAAAATTGCAATAAATCGCCTTGTTTATCAAGGGCTAGGTATTTTGATAAGTCCCCACCATTTTGCACGGTTTGTACCATCATTTTAAGTGATGCTTCTGCTTGGTCGGAGCTTGGTTGTTTGCCATTCACACCGGCAAGGCATGCAATTAAAACAATATCCCATTGTTGTTGCATTTGTTTCGATTCAGTTATTAAACTAGCAAAATCAGTTAACTCAGCTAGGTCTTTATCAACGCACATAATGGCTTGTAACTCACCACCCAGCCCTGAGTTAAAACGTACTTTATCTTCGTCATTATGTTCATTGGGTAAAGAAGCTTGTAGAAAAACAAACAAAAATCGTTGAGGCTGGTCTTGTAATTTACCCACAGCTAATAAACTTTGATAGTCAGTGATTTCAATCATACTTTATATTTAGTCTTTTAAATTGGTTGTTAAATGAGTTTAATCAGCCCATTTATAATGATTATATCAATATGAAGCAAGCAATTTATTGATTGTAAGTGATTCACTATATACAAAAAAGCTGATAATACACAAGTTTTTGTGCTTAATGCTTTAGGAGTAATCCAGATATGTCAAAGAATTCTTAACAAAAGAAAATTTGATATTGTTTTTAGGTGGGCTATACTGAATATACTGACATTGCATGAGTTGTTACAATATTGTCAGGAGAACTGTAGTTAATTTAGTGTGTTAAGTAAAAACAGATTCTACCTTTTCCAGAACTCGTAGGAAAGGCTCTCTGGATTAGATAGAATCTGCTTATTTTTTAATGCTTAGTTTTTTTGAGAGTAAACTTGTGAGAACTCTGCAGAGTCCAGCTTATCATCTTTATTTACATCTAAACTATCCCAATTGTCTGCGACTTGCTTAGATAAAATAGCTTCTGCTTTACTGATAAATCCATCTTTATCTGTATCTAAAACTTCCCATAAATTAGAATCAAGCACCTGTTCTTTTGATGCAACAACTTCTGCAAGCGTGCTGGCTTGATTATCAATAGGGTCTAAAATAGCACCAAACTCTATAGTAGCCGTTTCTGCATTTACAGTCGATGATAGTAAAGCAATTGTTAAAACTGTTAATAATTTTTTCATAATAATCCTTAGTCGTTAAAAAAGTGTTTAATGAATACAATCATATTCACTTTACAACTAAGCAGGTTGTATGCCAACTCAACTAAAAACAAGTTAACATATTGATATAAATGTATTTTATATATTTTTACTTGTTATGGAAAGTGTAATATAACTGTCATATATTCACGACACTGATACGCTTTTGCAGACTTGATGGATCAACGCAGAATCAATATTTCACTGAAATTTCTCTCGATTTATTTTTACTATATCAAGGCTATAGAGATTTTGGCATCCTATATTTACACGTAAAAAAACTTCGTCGTGTGTTCACAACAAATGTATTTTATATACAAAGCCCTCTTAACTCTTTTAATAAAACAGTTATTTTTTCTAATTCAATGAGCTCACCAGAATGTACTAAGGCTAATAATTTTTTATAACGAATAATCGATTTATCAGACTTTAACAACCAATTATCAACTTTTTCTTCCATTCCTTCGCTTTCTTCTTGCAGTGTAGCCAAAGACAGGTGACTGCAAACAGAGTTAAACTCTTCTCTGGCTGACCTTCTTGCTAGTGATTCCCAAACGGTTGTATCGGGTAATAATTTAATTTTATCGCGTAACCATAACAGGTCTAAATTATGCATTAATGCAAAAAATACCTTAGAGCAATCCTGTAGTGAATAGTTTGTTTTCTTATTTAACCAAATAACATCTAAACATAAATATAAAACATCTAATGTTCCAATATTAAACGCCAAGTTTTCAGGAACACCTTTATTAACAAGATCACCAACTTTATTGTAAATATCTTTATTTTCTGGTTCTAATACAAAATCTGATAAATTAGTTTTTAACTCTGCAATACCTTTTATATACAGCTGAATATCTATTTTTTCTTGATCTTGACTTAAAAACCAATGCATAGCCCGTTCAATAATTTTTCTAATTTCACTATATAACTCAGCTTCAATATCACCCTGTAAATTTACCTGCCCCGCCTCTATTTGGTGCCATAAATCAGATACCGCAAATGTATGGCAAACTTGTTTATAGATATTAAAAATAGAAACCATAGAGCATGCAGTCTCATCTATTAACCTAAAAGCTAACACCATCCCCATATGGTTAACAAAACTGTTTACCAAGCCATTAGCCACTATTTCTGCTGCGAGACAGTGACTTTTAATTTGTTCCCGGTACATTTCTTGTAGCTGCAAAGGAAAATATTGCATAAGCTCTTGCTCAAATAAACTTTTATCCAAGCCGGATAATTCCAGTAATAAGTGCTTTTTTATTACCTGCTTACTATAAGCAAGTAAAACAGCAATTTCAGGGCGAACCAGACCTGAAGTCTGTTGATAGCGTTGCAGTAATTGCTTATGGTTAGGGATAACTTCCAATTCCTTATCCAGATGCCCCGATTTTTCTAAAACATCTATTAACCATTGCACATCATTTATATTATTGACTGAATTATGCTCAATCATTGTAATAGCACGGTTTTGATAATAATTGTGTTTTAATACCAGTAGCCCAACCTGTTCAGTCATAGACTCTAATAAATTATTTCGCTGTTTTCCTGTTAAATCCCCCTGCTCTACCAGTGAATTTAGTAGAATTTTTATATTAACTTCGTGGTCTTAACAGTCAACCCCAGCAGAGTTATCAATAGAATCAGTATTAATCAGCCCCCCATGTAATGCATACTCTATACGCCCTGCTTGAGTAAAACCTAAATTCCCTCCTTCCCCAACAACTTTACAGCGCAAATCACAGCCATTAATTCTAACGGCATCATTGGCTTTGTCCCCCACATCAAGGTTTGTCTCTTCAGTCGCTTTGACATAAGTACCAATACCTCCATTCCAAAGCAAGTCTACGGGTGACGACAATAAAAATTTAATTAACTCTTGAGGCGTTACCCTCTCCTTGCGAATATTAAGCCTTTGCATAACCTGAGGGCTTAATGAAATTGATTTTAATGCTCTGGAATAAACTCCACCCCCTTTAGAAATCAATGCTAAATCATAGTCTGACCATTTTGATTTAGCGAGTGTAAATAAGCGTTGCCGCTCAACAAAACTTTGTTCAGGGTCTGGGTTAGGATCAAGAAAAATATATTCATGATCAAAAGCACCAACTAATTTAATTTGCCTAGATAACAGCATACCATTCCCAAAGACATCACCCACCATGCCACCGATGCCAACCACTGTAAAAGGTTTTTCAGTGTAGTTACACCCTAGTGTATCAAAATGTTGTTTAACAGACTCCCAGGCACCTCGCGCAGTAATTCCCATGGCTTTATGGTCATACCCAACCGAACCACCAGAAGCGAAAGCATCACCCAGCCAAAAACCATATTGAAGAGAAAGTTCATTGGCATAATCAGAAAAAGTTGCTGTCCCTTTATCTGCGGCTACCACTAGATATGTATCATCGTCATCATAACAAACGCATAATTCAGGTTTTACAACTTTCCCTGCCTGTTGGTTATCTGTTAAATCCAGCAACCCAGCAATAAGTATTTGGTAACAAGCCACCACCTCTTTTGATTTCTCTTCATAGCTAAAAGTACTTTTCAAGCGTTTAACAATAAACCCTCCTTTTGCCCCGGTAGGAACAATAACTGCATTTTTAGTCATTTGAGCTTTCATTAGCCCTAAAATTTCTGTTCTAAAATCTTCAGGTCTATCTGACCAACGCAAACCACCACGAGCGACAGGTCCTCCACGCAAATGAATACCTTCAACCCGAGGCGAGTAGACAAAAATTTCGAAATAAGGTACAGGTGATGGCATATCAATTATTTTCGATGAATCAAATTTAGTCGAGAAATAAGGAATACCTTCTGCATCAACCGAGTTTTTAAAGTAATTAGTTCTTACTGCTGCTTGCACTAAATTTAAATAACGCCTTAGAATTCGATCTTCATCTAACGATTTAACTTTATCTATTGCCTGAGTAATCGTTGCATACAACTCATTAATACTATTTTCTTCTTGATTTAATGAAGGATCAAAACGTTGAATAAAATAGTGCGTTAGCAACCTGACAACTTCTGGATTTTTTGCCAAAGTAGTTTCCACATAAACTTGACTAAAAGTTATGCCTATCTGCCGTAGATATAAAAAGTAAGCCCTGAATATATTAACTTCTTGCCCGCTAATACCCGCTCTTAACACCAACTGGTTAAAGCCATCATTTTCGATTTTTCCAAACCAGCATTGCTCAAAAGTTTCTTCAAAACGGGGCTTTAAATGCTTTAGATTTAATGATGCGGTATCAAGGTCAAGTTCTAAGCCGAAATCATGCATCCAGTAAACATCAGCACAATCTTTATTAGTAATCTCATAAGGGTGTTCATCACATACTTTTACCCCCATATTTTCCAGCATTGGCAAAGTTTTAGATAATGATGCCTGACCTTTACTAAACAACTTAAACCGTAAGGTTTTAATCTCCGACGGCGTCAATGGGCTGTATAGCAAACTATCTGCATCCGCCCCTGTGGTAATTAAATTTTCAACTCTATCAATATCCAACAAAGCTGTTCTGCTGGAAATATCTTCCCTATAAGCGGCTGAAAATCCTTCAAAATAATTATTAAACAATTGATTCCCCAGGGCTTCACCATGATAATTTTGTAGCTCACTTTTTAGCTCATCATTCCAATCTGCCAATGCCTCTATAATTTGATCTTCAATTTCTGCTGAATCATATTCAACACAGCAGCCATTAACACTATGAATAATAAAATGTAACCTTGCTAAAATTGATTCGGATAACTTTACACTGAATTCCACATTATCCGCCTGAAAAATATTGATTAAAATACTTTCAATCTTTTTCCGTGTTTCTGTGTTGTAGCGTTCCCTTGGTACAAAAACCAATAATGATGCAAAATGTCCATACAAATCCTGACGGATGAAAACTCGAACTCTTTGACTTTGCTGTAACTGCAACATCCCCTCAGTAAACTGTAACAAAGATTCAAAATCTGCCTGAAAAACTTCATCCCTAGGCAAGGACTGCAAGGTAAACAACAAGGTTCTGGCTCTATGTGAGCCAGGCTTAAAGGAAAAACATTGCTGTAATTGTTTGATTTTAGTTGAAACCATAGGGATTTCATTTAACAAACAATAATAAGCCGTTGAACTATACAAACCCAAAAAGCGTTTTTCACCAATGACTTCACCTTGTTCGTTATATTGCTTAACACCAATATAATCCATAAAAACAGGTCGATGAACAGTAGCTTTAGACGTCGCTTTAGTAATCATCAAAGGTTGCCGGGTATTAATGGCTTTAAACACCTCAGCAGAAATAGGGACAATAAAATTATCGGGAACAGGGAGAATTGAATCACGCAAAACACCCAACCCAGTGCCAGGCAGTGCTTTAAAACCAAGTTTACCATCCTGCTTAACAATCTTATATTCACGATAAGCTAGAAACACAAAATGATTATTATGTAGCCATTGTAGAAATTTCAGCTCATCTATTACCTCCTGTTTTAAAGAGGGAGACTGCTTAAATTCATCAATCACTGACTGCATTTTATTCAAACAAGGTTGCCAGTCTTCAGTAGCCGCTTTAACATCCGTTAACACGCTACGTAAGCATTTTTGTAACTTATCTATCTTTGTCTTACTACTTTGCCTATCAATTTCCAAATGCACAAAACATTCCGTCGAGCCAACCTCATCGTTATTCCCTTCATCAACAAAAGCTATGAACTTACCATTAGCATCTCTTTTAATAGTAAAAACAGGATGGATAACCAAGTGGTTAGTAAAGCCATGTCGATTAACTTCCATGCTCAATGACTGAAGTAAAAAAGGCATATCATTAACAACTACTTCGATAATGGTATGCTTTGACTGCCAGCCATGCTCTTCCAAAGAAGGGTTGTATACCCTGGTCTTATTATCAGTATTAAACTCTAAAGCTAAATTCCAATGTGAAAGAACTGCACCATATAAGTCTTCAACAGTCACTTTATCAAGATCATTAAAAACAACACATTGATAATATTGCTTACTAAATTCTACTAACGTTTCTGCTTGATCATCCTTTAATTGTTTTCTAATATAGCTAAATAAATCGCTCAAAAGTTTATTATTTTGTTTAATGACCATAAGTTTGCCTTTCCTTTATTTATTCCATATAAGCTTAGCTCTTATAGTAATACAACACAGCTGGTACCACTAGCTAATTGGCCTTTAACAACACAGTAAGCGTATTATCTAAATAACTGCCTGTTTATTTATTTCAGCTAATATTTAAGAGAATACTTTTAAAAACAAGTTCCTATCTATTTATATAATTATGATTAACTCAAGAATATATCTTAATGTACCTTATTCACAAAAAGATGAGGCTAAAGCACTGGGTGCAAAATGGGATGCTAATAAAAAACGATGGTATGCCTCAAATAACTTAGATATTTCACTTTTTAAAAAGTGGGAGCAAAGTGCTTCAGCATCACAAGTAAGCAGAACAAAACCAAGCAGTAAAACAGTTTTAGGTATTACCACTCAACCAAAGGATAAGAACTTTAATGCCTATAATGGCAATCAGCCGCCTTGGGACTAATTTAGCAAGTACAAACCCTTGGTAATGGATAAATTGTTAAAAAGGATCTTACATTTATTTTTCCAGCATACTCATTCAAATTGAGAGAAAAGCTAATGTATAAAATATCAAATCACAGACTGTATTATCAAAACATCCCCGTTGAATATTTTTTAACACCCAATCGAAGTAAAAACTTTGTGCTAAAACCTGAAGGTATCATTTTACATGATACAGCAGGCAGATTAGATGGAAAGACCAGTGTTAGCTGGTTTATGAACCCTGGGGCAAAAGCCGCTGCGCATTTAGTTATTCACCGTGATGGAAAAATAACTCAGTTAGCCCCTTTTAATTCTAAAACCTGGCATGCAGGTCGCTCAAACCTCAATGGTCGGCCAGGAGTTAATAACTTTTCAGTGGGCATTGAAATCGTCAACCCTGGAAAATTAACTCCCATAGGTAATGGCCACTACCGGTCATGGTTTGGTGAGGTTTATAAGGACACTGAGTTTCTGATTGCAGAAAAAATCACCACTGAACATGGTTTTGGAGGCTGGATGCATTATACAGCAGAGCAACTGATATCCGTTGAAGAAGTAAGTAGCATCCTGTTTGAAAAATACAATTTACAATGGGCTTGGCCTCATTGGAAAATAAGCCCAGGTAGAAAGCAAGATACCAACCCTCTTTTTCCTTTAAAAAACATTCAAGCTAAACTGCTTGGTC
>JAJRUF010000185.1 GCA_024277935.1 Gammaproteobacteria bacterium | reverse complement strand
TTGGTGCAATCACTTTCCGCAGGACAAAAACGTCGACTATCTTTAGCAAGATTATTGATAAGCAAAAATATTTTATGGATTCTTGATGAACCTTTTACATCTATAGATAAACAAGGAATCACTTTAATAGAATCATTAATGCACGAACATATTGTTGCAGGTGGGATGATTATTTTAACCTCTCATCACGACCTTGCTTTGCATGAAGTTGATGTACAAAAAATAAATTTATCCTTATGTCATTAATGTCCGCTTTTTTTGCCGTTATTCGGCGTGATTTAATTTTAGCTTTTCGTCGTCGAGCCGAAATTGCTAATCCCTTATTTTTCTTTATTTTAGTCGTTACTTTATTTCCATTAGGTGTTGGGGCGAACCCTAAATTATTACAAACAATGGCACCAGGCATCATTTGGGTTTCTGCTCTTCTGGCTGTCATGCTTTCTTTGGATAGTTTATTTCGTTCTGACTTTGATGATGGTTCATTAGAACAAATGCTGTTAAGTCCTCACCCTCTAACAGTTCTTGTTATGGGTAAAATTATTGCTCATTGGTTAGTAACTGGTTTGCCTTTATTAGTCGTTGCGCCATTATTAGCCATCTTTTTAGGATTACCAGAGCAAGCTTTGGGAACTTTACTTATTACCTTGGTCTTAGCTACACCTGTTTTGAGTTTAATCGGCGCAATTGGTGTGTCACTAACCGTTGGATTAAGGCGAGGAGGAATGATTATATCTTTATTAGTTTTACCTCTTTATGTGCCTGTTTTAATCTTTGCCAGTAATGCTGTTGAGATGGCCGGGAATGGTTTGGCTGTGGATGCACAACTTAATATTTTAACGGCTATTTTTTTTATGTCTGCTGTTTTAGCGCCTTTACCCGCTGCCGCTGCTTTAAGGATGAGTGTTAATTAGAAAGAAGCAAAAACATTTACTACTTTTCAACCAACTTTTAATTTATTTATGTCCATTATTCCAGCACCTATCGTTCGTTTTTATCATAAAACTGCTTCACCCCCTTATTTTTACAATCTCAGTAATAAATTAATGCCTTGGTTAAGCTGTATTTTTCTTATGTTACTTGGATATGGTTTATACAGTGGCTTATATTTAGCGCCAACAGATTATCAGCAAGGGGATAGCTATAGAATTATTTATCTGCATGTACCGGCTGCCTGGATGTCATTATTTATTTATGTTCTGATGGCTGTAGCGGGTGCAATTTCACTGATTTGGCGAATGAAAATTGCTGATGTAGTTTTAATTAGTAGTGCGCCTATCGGTGCCAGTTTTACTTTTATTGCTTTAGTGACAGGTTCTCTATGGGGGAAACCAATGTGGGGGGCTTGGTGGGTCTGGGATGCTCGCTTAACTTCGGAACTTATTTTATTATTTCTTTATTTAGGTGTTATTAGTCTTTATGGGGCGATTGAAGATAAACGTACTGCTTCCAAAGCCGTTGCTATTCTAGCCTTAGTAGGAGTGGTAAATATTCCTATTATTCATTACTCAGTTCAGTGGTGGAATACCTTACACCAAGGGCCAACAGTGAGTAAAATGGGTAAGCCATCTATTCATATTGATATGTTAATTCCTCTCTTAGTAATGGCAGTTGCGTTTAAATTTTATTATGCTATTGCCATGTTGCAGGCTGCAAAAGTTGAAATCCTAAGGCGAGAACAAAATACTCAGTGGGTCAAAAAACTATTGGAGCAAAAACAATGAATAGCTTTGCAGAATTTTTAGCCATGGGTGGCTATGGTTTCTATGTATGGACATCTTATGGTATTGGTTTTGTAGTTTTATTACTTAATATTTTGATTCCCATATACCAAAGAAAACAATTATTACGTGAATTAGCCTTAAAACAAAAACGAGCTAAATAATGACACCAGTAAGAAGACAACGACTTATCCTTATTTTATTAATGGTTGCAGGTGTTGGTGCAGCAGCAACTTTTGCTTTAAAAGCCTTTAATGAAAATTTAATGTACTTTTTTTCCACAACAGAAGTTGCTGAAGGCAAAGCACCTAAAGATACAAAGTTTCGTCTTGGAGGTATGGTTGTTAAAGGCAGTATTGAACGGCCTAACCGAGGCATTATGGTACGTTTTGTACTGACAGATTTCCACAAACAAGTGACGGTTAAATATTCTGGGATTTTGCCGGATTTATTTAGAGAGGGGCAGGGAGTTGTTACCAATGGCCGCTTAAATAGTTCAGGTGTCTTTATTGCTGAAGAAGTTTTAGCCAAACATGATGAAAATTATATGCCGCCAGAAGTGACAGAAAGTTTAAAACAAGCTGAAAAACTTAAATCTAATAAATAGGGAAATAATATGATTGCTGAACTAGGACATTTTAGCTTAATTCTTGCGTTATCCATGGCGGTAATTTTAGGTATACTGCCAATTCTTGGTGCCTATCGATCAATTACTGGATGGGTTGCTGTTGCACGGCCAGTAGCCTATGCACAATTACTGTTTCTGTTTATTTCATACGGCTGTTTAACCTATGCTTTTTTGGTGCATGATTTCTCAGTTGCCTATGTGGCACATAATTCAAATACAGCACTACCTACACTTTATCTGGTATCGGGTGTTTGGGGGGCACATGAAGGCTCTTTACTGTTATGGGCACTTATTCTTTCAATTTGGACAGGGTTAGTTGCATTTTTTAGTAAAAATATTCCTGAAACGACCATGGCTCGTGTGTTGGGTGTTTTAGGTTTAGTGAGTATTGGTTTTAACTTATTTTTAATATATACCTCTAACCCATTTGAACGATTATTTCCTGCACCTCTAGAAGGGCGCGACTTAAACCCCTTGCTACAAGATCCAGGTTTGGCTATTCACCCCCCTATGCTTTATATGGGCTATGTTGGATTTTCAGTTGCTTTTGCCTTTTCTATTGCGGCTTTACTAGAAGGTCGGCTTGATTCAGCCTGGGCTAGATGGTCTCGTCCCTGGACTAACTTAGCTTGGATGTTTCTTACCTTTGGTATTGCCTTAGGTAGTTGGTGGGCTTATTACGAATTAGGTTGGGGTGGCTGGTGGTTTTGGGATCCCGTTGAAAATGCTTCATTTATGCCGTGGTTAGTTGGAACAGCATTAATCCATTCACTGGCAGCCAGTGAAAAACGAGGCGTTTTTAAAACCTGGACCGTGTTATTGGCTATTTTCACGTTTTCTTTAAGTTTATTAGGGACTTTCCTGGTTAGATCAGGTGTTTTAACGTCTGTACACGCCTTTGCCAGTGATCCTACCCGAGGTCTATTTATCTTGATCTTTCTGGCAGTCGTTGTTGGAGGATCATTACTACTTTACGCCATTAGAGCTCCGCACGTTAAAAGTAGTGCGAGTTTTGGCTTAATTTCCAAAGAATCTGCTTTATTATTTAATAATGTTTTATTAGTGACAACGGCCGCCAGTATTCTATTAGGAACACTTTATCCTTTGGTTATTGATGCTTTAGGGATGGGTAAAATATCAGTAGGACCGCCTTATTTTAACGCCGTGTTTGTACCATTAATGGCCCCTCTTGCTTTTGCAGTAGGTATTGGTATGTTAATACGCTGGAAAAAAGATGATATAAAAGTTTTAAGTTGGAAGTTAAAGGGCATAATGGCATTTGCTTTAGTTGCTGGTTTTTTAATCCCTTTATTAATGCCTTTTTATTCCTTTGCTGCAGGCCTAGGATCAAGTCTTGCTATCTGGACTACGGCAACTGTTATTTTATCTTTTAAAGAGCGAATAGGTCAGCAGGGCTTAAGCTGGCAACGACTTACAAAAATCCCTGCTGGTTTTTATGGGATGACTGTTGCCCATTTTGGCATTGCCATTTTTGTTATTGGTATCACTTTTACCTCTACTTACAGTGTAGAAGAAGATGTAAAAATGCAACGGGGTGATAAATTAGATTTGGCTGGCTATGTGTTTGAATTTCATGGGGTTAAAATTACTGAAGGCCCAAATTATATTGCTAAACAAGGTGCGGTAACGGTTAGTTACAAAGGTAAAGAAATTGCACAATTAGCCCCTCAAAAACGTGAATACCGAGTACAAAAAATGCCCATGACAGAGGCGGCTATTGATGCAGGTGTATTTAGAGACTTATTTGTAGCCATTGGTGAACCACTTGATAACCAAGGTGCCTGGAGTATGAGAGTTTATTATAAATCGTTTATCCGTTGGATTTGGTTCGGCGCTTTATTTATGGGGGTTGGTGGCTTAATTGCAGCCAGTGATAAACGCTATCGGAAAGATAAAAAGGAGTTCATTAATGTTTAAATATTTAGCACCTTTAGTGCTATTTATAGTGCTGGCAATTTTTTTAGCCATTGGCTTAAACTTAAATCCAAGAGATATTCCCTCTCCTTTAATTAATCAACCTGCGCCTGATTTTGCATTACCTGTCTTAAACCAACCCGGAAGAACATTGACCAAACATGCATTAATCGGTGATGTCTGGGTGTTAAACGTGTGGGCATCCTGGTGTGTATCATGCCGAATGGAGCATCCTGTTTTTAATCAATTAGCACAACAAAAACTGGTTACTTTAGTTGGACTCAATTATAAGGATGAAGAACCTGCCGCAAAACAATGGCTGTCGCAACGTGGTAACCCGTATACTATTGTGCTTCAAGATCAAGAAGGGCGTACAGGTATAGATTATGGGGTGTATGGTGTACCAGAAACATTTATTGTAGATAAAAAAGGGGTTATTCGCTACAAACACACAGGCCCCGTAGATGAAAGTGATATGCAAAATATCCTTATTCCTTTTATTAAAAAACTACAGGCTGAAATAGAATGAAGTTTTTGAGAATTTTAATTTTAATATTTATTTCTAGCAATAGTTTTGCGGCAATTGAATATCACAAATTTATTCAGCCGGAACAGGAAGCTACCTATAAACTATTGACTAAAGAATTGCGTTGCCTTGTTTGTCAAAATCAGACGATTGCTGATTCCAATGCTGACTTAGCAAAAGACTTACGCAGGCAAGTTTATGAAATGTTGCAACAAGGAAAATCTAAAGATCAAATTATTGAATTTATGACTCAACGTTATGGTGATTTTGTTTTATACAACCCACCTTTTAAGGCTAAAACTGGATTATTATGGATTGGCCCCTTTGCATTTTTGCTTATTGGTTTAATTATGTTGATTTGGGTAAGCCGAAGAAGAAATCAGCATAATGAATTAACTGAAAATGAACTACAAAAAAAAGCCAGAATAAAAAGCTTACTAAGTGATGAGGCCGAGCAATGAATGCAGTTTATTGGAGTTGTGTGATCGTTTTAATAATTATCGCATTTGTTATTATCATTCCTCCTTTATGGAAAAAAAGAGAACTTACAGAGGCTGGTGCAGATCAGCGAAATATTAAAATTGCTAAAGAACGGGTAAAAGAGCTTAGATCTCAACTACATACAGGCGAGCTATCTCAGCTTCAATTTGATGAGCAACTGAGTGAATTAGAGTTAACTCTGAGTGATGATTTGGATATTCAAAAACAAAACAGCCAGGCATCATCGCAAGGGAAGTGGGTTGTACCTGTTATTGTGTTATTTATTCCTTTATTTACAATCCTTAGTTACCTTTCATTAGGTGAGCCTGATGCTTTAATTAAGGCAGAAATAAAACAGTCGCATCAAACGGAGCAAGATATTAATGCAATGGTTGCCCAATTAGCCCAGCGTCTAAAAGAAAATCCCAGTAATGCAAAAGACTGGATTATGTTAGGTCGTTCTTTTAAATATTTAAAGCAATATCAATTAGCGGCAAATTCGTTTAAAAAAGCTTATAAATTATTAGGCGATGACCCAGAAGTCCTCCTTCACTATGCAGATGCTTTAGCCATGTTAAATAATGGTAGTTTAGTGGGAAAACCAGCAGAACTTGTATTTAAAGCCCTAGAAAAATCACCTAATGATGTGACGGGCTTATGGCTGGCAGGGATGGCTAAAGCAGAAAAAAGAGATTTTCCAGCCGCCTTAAAATACTGGCATAAGTTACAAACTATATTACCTAAAAATTCAGAACCCTATATACAAGTACAAAATTTAATAAGCACTGTTCAGGCGCAAATTTCAGGAGCTAAACCCAGTGACAATACGGTAACTTCTACGGCTGAAACTACGTCGATAGTGAGTATTGAAGTTCAAGTCAATTTGTCAAAACAATTTAAACAACTCGCTAGTGCAGAAGATACTGTTTTTATTTATGCCAAAGCCCTAACAGGGGCCCCTATGCCACTAGCTATCGTCCGTAAACAAGTGTCTGATTTACCCATTACAGTAACCTTGGATGATAAAATGGCTATGATGCCAACAATGAAACTATCAAACTTTAAAGCTGTAAAAGTGATGGCCAGGGTTTCTAAGTCAGGTTCCGCCATGCCACAAAAAGGTGATTTTGTTGGTTCTGTTGATTTATCAAAACTAGAAACTAATCAAACAGTTGTTATTGTGATAAATCAGAAAATATAAATTATGGACCAGTCAATAAAATTTGATCTTGATTTAATTCATCGCTACGATAAAGCAGGGCCACGATATACTTCATATCCAACAGCATTAGAGCTACATGATGGCTTTGGAGATAAGGAATACAAAGAGCATATTGATAAATCAAATGCTGCAGGAGGTCCTTTATCACTGTACTTCCATATTCCTTTTTGCGATACCGTCTGTTTTTATTGTGCCTGTAATAAAATTATTACTAACAATAGAAAACATGCAGAACCTTATTTAGCCAATCTATTTAAAGAAATTGCAATGCAAGGCTCGCTATTTGATAAAACCAGGGTGGTTAATCAATTGCATTGGGGCGGAGGAACGCCCACCTTTTTAAGCTTTCAGCAAATGAAAGCTTTAATGGATACTACACGTCAATATTTTAACCTTAGGGATGATGATAGTGGTGAATATTCTATAGAAATAGACCCCAGAGAAACCAATGACCAAACCATTGCTCAACTACGCCAGCTTGGTTTTAATCGAATTAGTTTAGGCTTACAAGATTTTAATCCTGCTGTACAAAAAGCAGTTAATCGTATTCAAACGGAAGAACAAACATTTGCTGTTTTAGAGGCCGCTAGAAAACATGGGTTTAGATCAACCAATATTGATTTAATTTATGGCTTACCGCTACAAACAGTAGCTTCTTTTGCTGAGACTTTAAACCAAGTATTAGCCGTTTCACCGGATAGGTTTTCCATCTTTAATTATGCACATATGCCAACGAGGTTTAAAACTCAACGACAAATTAATGATGCAGATATGCCCAGCCCAGAAGTTAAATTAGAAATCCTGCAAATGATGGGGAATAAATTAATTGAAGCAGGGTATGTCTATATAGGGATGGACCACTTCGCAAAACCAGATGATGAATTAGCTATTGCACAAAGAGAAGGACATTTACACAGAAATTTCCAAGGCTATTCAACCCATTCAGATTGTGATTTAGTGGGTATGGGGATAACATCAATTGGTCGGGTAGGGGATGCTTATATTCAAAATGTTAAAACCTTAGATGAATATGATGCTTTAATAAAGAAAAATAAATTACCCGTATTTAAAGGTGTTGACTTAAATGCTGATGATAAATTAAGAAGGGCTGTTATCACTCAGTTAATATGTCACTTTGAATTAAATTTTGAATCTATTGAAAAACAATTTAATATTAATTTTGCAGAGTATTTTTCCACTGAGTTAAATAAGTTGAAACCTATGCAAAATGATGGTTTATTAACGTTAACGAAAAAAGGGATTCAAGTAAAAACGGCTGGCCGCTTATTAATTAGAAATATTTGTATGATTTTTGATATATATTTAGCTAAAAAACAGCAGCAATTTTCCAAGGTAATATAGTTAAAAAAGGGGGGTGGCGCATATCATTGGGTGCGTGTTTTTAGTGAATTAGGTCATACCTTTAATAATGATAGCGCCACAATTTGTTAAACCCTATATTAAATCCAATAAAAAATGATGCCGTGGATGGGGAAAGCCACTTGTGAAGCGGTTCAACGGCCGAGCATGCGCTTTGTGCCTAGCAAAAGTATTGAACAGCAAGGTTTACTTGCAATACGGGGCTGGCCATATATGACACCTTCAGTGTTTTGTATAGGTAGGGTGGATGCTTTAGTCCGAAATACAGCACTATCCTTAGTCTCAATTATTTCAAGATTGTTTTGTAATAAGCATAGGAAAAATGAAAGGAGGTCGCAGGGTGGGGAATAAATTCACTTTTCTCCACCCTTAATTCCTACTGACTCTATCCTGGTGGATGACCAAACAAACTTCGAAAAATATTAAGGTCTCCAACACTTACCCAGCCATTACCGTCAAAATCAGCGTCTGCATTTGTGCTACCGAACCGAGTTCTGAATATTTGTAAATCTCCAACACTGACATAGCCATCGTTATTAAGATCGCCATCACAATAGTTACCATAGCCATCCCCATCGGTATCTCGTTGTAACGGATTTGCAATATTGACACAATTATCCTGAGAATCCTGAATACCATCTTGATCTGTATCCAGAAACACTGTTTTAAACCCAGCTTGAATTTGCCAGCCTGTATTTCCATTGCTGTTAAAAAGATAAGCCCCTACATCTAAACTATCGAGCCTTTTAGTCTGATTGAAGTCTTGATTAGCTAAATAGTTGGCATCTGCACTCCCTCTTAGTAAAGAGTTTTTAGTAATAAAAACATCTTTATTTGTCCAGTCATTGAAGTCAAGGTCGGGGTTGCCACTGGGGTTCCATGCATTTATATTCTGATAGGGTTGTGCTCCTCCCACTCCTACATTGCCACTGACGGTGAAGCCAGGTAGGTTTTGCAATCTTAATGCTATACCGGAATCCAAAGCATACAGAGCATTATTAGCAATAATAATAGGGCCAGATAATATGCCACCCGCAGGGTAATTTACACGGACAGCGACACGCCCACCAGTACTGATAATAGTATTATGAGTAATAGTCAGGTTTCCAGGGATTGAACTTTGATGGGTATGACTAGAAATACCCGATGCATTAGAGTCAAGAACAATATTATTGGTAATAACAGCACTTGCTGAAGCCTGAATTCCATTGTCACCAGACGACCAAATTACATTGCCTTCAATAATGTTAGGTGCATTTCCATCAGTCCCATAAACCAGTATTCCAGGATAATTAGTATTGTGGATAACATTATTCCGTACAATATTATTGTAGCTACCATCCTTTATCTCAATTCCATCGCCTTGCGATACTGCAGGCCCGTTAAGATCGTGAATATAGTTACCTTCAATCAGCCCATCTTTAAAAATGCTGGTAGTATTTCCCGCGCCATCATTATTGCTACCAAGGTAAAAGCCTTCACCTGTACCTCTGGTATGATGAATTTCATTGTATAGAAATTGATGCCCTACATTTATATCACCATAAAAATTTGCAGTTACTGCAGCTCCATCGATGTGATGGATGAGCGAGTCCCTAATGGTAATAAATTTAGACTGTCGTCTTCCACCGACAGTATTTTTTCCACCAATTCTAATACCTATAGAGCCGCCAGTAACCTCAATCCCTTGAAGCACTAGATATGCAGCACCTTCAATATTGATAACATTTTGATTTGCATTGGGCCGGGTAATTACAGCCATAGCACCCTTTGCCGAACGGATAATAATTGGAGCCCCAGCTGTCCCCTGATGGGAAATAGAAAGCCTTCGTCCGTCACTGTAAGTTCCTGCGGATAGGATAACCACATCTCCTGGCTGCAAGTTATTACCAGATATAATTGAAAACCAGTCATCGCTGGGATTTAAGTAATACTCTGTACTATTTGCTGCTTTTTGTACGGCTATAAATAACGACAATAGCAGAACAGTTTTAATAAATAATTTCATAATTATGTTAGCCCTATAAATTAATAATGATTCAACTGATTTGCTTGCGTCGTCTTACCACGACAAGGCTACCAAAACTGCTAAGCAGTAGCCAAGATGCTGCAGGAAGTGGTACCGGATTAACCTGAACTTGTGCATTTATATAGCTAGCACCTTCAGGAAAAGCATCCCCACCAGGCAATGGAGCATCTAGATTAAAATTAAATAATCCTTCTTGCTTAGTAAGGAATGTCAGAGTCGCAATCTTACCTGTCCCATTGAAACCATTAAAGCTGGCAAAACCTAAATTGAAAGGGCCTTTACTCGTAGTTACAGCAGGAGACACACGAAAAGCAGCATCATCAGCTAAATTGCTATCAAACTCCACGGATATAAAATCGAAGGCGTTATTGTCGAAATTAACAGAAAACACACCACCGACTGTATTATTGTTTTCGGTATTATAAAAAACATCCAATAGAACTTGACTATTTAAGGGGATTGTTTGGGTAGAGGGGCTTACTGACACAATAGTAGCTTTTACATTAACAGCTACAATTAATAGCAAGCTGATTATAATATACTTTGTAACTTGTTTCATTTTTAAGGTTCTCTTTAAATATTTAAGTGTAGAAAAGTATCGACAGGGTAATGAGGACACTATCAAAAAAAACCTGCATTAATAATCAAATATAAAGAGCCTTTTTTACAGAGAATTTGAATATCAGTACAGGTCATTTCTATAAGCAAAATATAATCCAATATTGTTTAATCAGTTTACTTTCAATTGATTAAAAAAATAATTAAAATTAATTATTAAAAATAACTGGTTTTTCACTATATCTGTCCCTGATTTTATTCTAGGCTTGTCCAACGAGACAAGAAGGTAACGTACAATAAATAACCCACTCAGATTGCTCAGGATTTTTGTTTCCACTCAAATTATCTTAAGAGGCGTATAGCTGACTCTGGCATAGAGTTTTATTTTCTTCAATAAGTAAAATTTTTGCTAAATCTTTGCTATATTATAATCTAACCCCTCAACTTTCTAATTATATTAAATATAATGCGCTATTTTTTGGTTTTACTCTCCTTAATGTATTCATCATTCTGTGTAGCCGAGAATAATTCTGTTTTTAAGCAGGAACAATGGAAAGTTTCAGGTTATTTAAAATTAGCTTTTGAAGCACCTAACCAGAAACCAACTGCTATTATTTTAGATGATTTAAGTCTCTTTGTTTCCGCACATATAAATCGTTGGTTAAATCCATTTATTGAAGCTGAATTTTATAGCGTGCCACTTTGGGAAAGTGGTCAAGGCTTCCAAATGAATCAGGTACATTTTACTATTGAGCGATTGTACAATGATATTAAAATAAATAATGAAGATACCCTACGTTTAGGTAAATTTTTAGCACCTTTAAGCCGTTGGAATAAGCTACATGCTGCCCCCTTGGTTTGGACAACAAACCGCCCAATCACAACACAATACTCCTATGCAAATTATATTTCAGGTATTCAAATTCGGCATGAGTTTGATTTGTTTTCAGGCCATGCGCTTGAAATATATGCACAACCTTATAAAGAATTTTATGCTAAACCAGTTCCTGCCCAAGAGCGTCATTATCAATGGGTATTAGGTGCGACTT